>CALABZ010000020.1 GCA_937888615.1 uncultured Lentisphaeria bacterium
GGCAACGCCCTGTACCATGATTCTTTTTCCCTGCGAAATAATACATTCCCCCCCAAGTCCATTCGCGGCGGAACGCTGGTCGTCCCGTTGGGGCGAAATCCCCGCAACGCGCAACTCCCCTCGTTTCCCCCCCATTTTTACTTTTCGTGGCGGAATTTATACTCTTTTTTTATGTCATTTGCTTAAAAATGTTACCGAAAAACACAATAAGGTCTTGACTTATACGAAGAAATGATTATAATATTTATAGGTTCAAGAGAAAAATATCCATCAATGATAGAATAAGCTCAAAAGGATTAAATTATGCCCGGTGCGGATTTAGTACAGTCGGTTGTGAAAGCATTGGATATGCTGGAGAAAATATCTGAAAGCAAATCGGGTTTGCGTTTAAGTGATATAGCGGAAGAATTGGATATGAATGTCAAGACGGCGCATAATTTGCTGCGTACCTTGCTGTCCCGCGGATACCTGGGTAAGGATGGTGTCAACCGTTATCACCTGGGTGAAGCCGTTATCGGTTTGATTCGCAATGAACAGAATAATACGTTGTTCAACGCGGCCTCGAGGGAACTGAAAAATATGGCACGACTATTACCGGATTCGGTATTGACGGTGGCGGAACTGGTTGGACATGAACCGCAAACCCGTCTGCGGATTTCGCCGGATCGTCCGAGCATGATACAGAAACCGTTGAACATGGTTCACCCTGTTTACTGGTCCAGCACCGGGTTGTGTTTCATGGCGCAAAGCCGTTTCGAGCCACGGTTGAAATCATTCTGGACGTTTGAAGAGTATGGGGCGTCGCGTTGGGGGAGCATTGATAAACTCAATCAATTTCTGGAGGAAAGCAGGACGCAAGGATATGTGAAATTGGCTCTTGCACCGTCTGAGGATTGGACGCTTGCCGAATCATTGGGCGAGAATTTTGCACTTTGCATTAAAGTCAATTCCACCAATTTGGAGAACGCGATTGAAATTCTCCGGGAAAGCGCACAAAACATTCGGAAGGCCGGTTGGGAGATTTGAAAATATGAATGAAAAGTTGAAATATCATTTTGGCGATGCTCCGATTGTCTGGGTTCCATTTTGGGGAATATCGAAATTGCGGCGGCGCGGCGGCGGATTCGCCGGTGAGATCCCCGGTCATTTGTGCGATTACGATTCGTGGTATGCACATGCGTTGTCGGAGGAGGTTATCGCCGAATTGGCGGAAATAGGGTTCAACCTGGCCGTTCTGCCTTTTTCACTCGGCGGTTCCCTTGAATTTGAACAGGAGGAACACGATGATTTCGAGCGTGCCGCCGCTATTTGCCATCATCATGGAATCAAGGTGCTGCCGTATTTACAGTACCAGAATCTCATGCAGGAAAATAATAGTCCCCCGGACGTGGTTTGGAGTGAAAATCTTGACGGGACGCCCACCAAATATACGTACTACAGGCGTACGGCCTGTCAGTCCGGGGTGGCGTTCAGGCGATATCTGAAAGCTCGGATAACCGAAGCCATGGGCAGGGGCGCCGACGGAATATGGATTGATAATACCTATCTGAAGCCCTGTCGCTGCCGGTTGTGTCGGGCAGGTTTTACCGAGTACCTGAAAACGTCACAGCCGCAAATACTTGAAACGCTTCATCTGGACCCGGAAATGGTCGACCTGCCCGGGTCGCCGTTGAATACCGACCCGATTGCCCGGGCTTTTTTTGATTTTAATATAGAACGCAACATCGGGCTGCTTACGGAGTTCAAAACGGCGCTGGAGGAATGCGGCGAGAACGCATTATTCTGTTCGAATTCAATGCTTTACCGGGGAGCTGATTATTCGCGGAAAGGTGTTGATTTTTACCGTTTTCTGGCATTGCACGACCTTGTTTACCTGGAGAATAAATTGATCCCCGGGCGACCCGATGGCCTGCCATCGGGGAATTTCCATGGTTTTACCGCGTCTTCGTCGGCCGGGACACGGGCGGTAAGCGGCAGTTGGAAGAAAGGCGATTTCGATTCGACCACCGGGCAGGGTTCCACCCGCATGCCGTGTCCGGATGAGGTTGATGCAAGATTGCTTGAGCCGGTTGTTTTCAACGGGGTCAGCGGTGCGTTCTGGGCGGTTCGGGAAATGCCGGACGAATATTGCCGGAACGGTGCGGACAAGATGAAACTTTATTTTGAATATCCGCCGATGGCCCGGCAGCTGCGGCAGACATTGGCTTACATTAAGACCTTGCCGTTAAGCGGGGATCGGTGCAATGCGGCTGACATCGGGGTGTTGTATCACTCCAAATCGTTGGCTTATGATTTTGTTCATCATCAGGAAGCGCTGTTCGGCATTGAGAAGTTGCTGGCGGCCGATAATTTCCCCTACCGAGTCATTTTTTCCGAAACCTGGAATGATGTGGAAACCTGCAAGCTGTTGATCCTGCCTGGAGTACGGGTTTTAAGCCGTGGGGATCTGGAGCGGCTTGAAATTTTGGCGGGCGGCGGCATGAAAATTCTGCTGCTTGGCATGGACTGCGGTATTTTTGACGAAAATAATTTACGGCGGCTTGATTCTCCTTTCCCGGGATTCAGTGTCTATGACCATCAGGAACAAGCGGTCGAGAACGATAATTTCATCGGTTTCCCGGATCCGGGGCGGACGACTCCTGTTCCATCGATGATGAGTACCGATCCGGCGATTCGTTATCCGGAATTTATCGAGCGGAGAAGTGAGCTAGCGGCATTGGTGGAGCGTCTGGCGCCACGCCGGTATCGGGTGAATGGCGATGTGGTTTCAACACTTTATCGTGACGGTGGGAAGCAGATGCTGCAGCTTTTCAGTTATGATATGCCGTTGCGTCCCCAGAGTGTAAAAGTTTCATTTAACCGCCCGGGGTGCGGCGTTCTGTATCGCCCGGAACACCCGGTTGAGACATGGAGCGGGCGGGAAGTGGTGATACCGGATTTTCAGCGCCATGCATTGTTAAGCTTTGATGGAACCGATAAAAAATGAAGATAGATCAATAGCGATTTTGGTGGTATCCGGAAATATTAAAGGAGGTGTACCATGTGTCGGAAAAGAAGTTTTACACTCATTGAACTCCTGGTTGTGATTGCGATCATAGCTGTGCTTGCTGCCATGCTGTTGCCGGCGCTGAACAAGGCGCGTGAGCGGGCCAGGAGTATTCATTGCATCAACAACCTGAAGCAAATCGGACTGGCATTCGCCAATTATGCAAATGATTATAACGGATATATTCCGCCATTGATGCTGGTATCGAACGGAATTCCGATTTTTGATTTTAACCGCGAGCTGATTTCCGGCGGATATCTTCCTGTCGTCAAAGCGCTGATTCCCGGGGCATCCGCTTCTTATTATACGGCCTCGGTATGTATTTGTCCGGAGACGGAGAGATTGGAAATTTTTCTGGCCTCGAAAGGGTACAGTGCCACCCAGATTCCAGCAGCCATCAGCCGGTACGGCACTTATGTAAACAATACCCGGTACGCATTCAACGGATGCAACCTGTTCTCTCCGCTGCCGATGAAGCAGATCAAGAAACCGGGCAGTTGTTCTCTTTCCGCGGATGGTTCCGGTAAGTATCATCTGCAGCCGGATACCATTCTTTTCCCGCATTCGGGGGCGAATGTGCTGTATTTCGACCAGCATGTCATTTTTATGAGTGCCAAAGACATACCCGCGTCAAAGACGAATGTCTTTTATACGGGGGAATAGGGTGGTTTGGAAGGCTTGACATGGCGTATCCCATATGTATACCAGATTGGGAGGGCTTAAAAGAAGATTAATTTATGACTGAATGCGTGAAGTGTTGTTTTTGTGATTAAAATGAGAGAAATTGATGAAAGGGGAATTGACAAAACTTGAATCTTGGTGTATAATTGGAATATGTAGATCAGATGAGAGTTTCAGCAAATGATTAAGAATAATCCAAAATTCATGTATGAGCAGATTGCGCAGGACTTAAGCGAGCGTATCCGGCAAAATGCGTTTCCTGAAAACCGGCTGCCGGCGGAACGCAGCCTGGCGGAACACTACAATGCCAACCGGATTACCTTGCGCAAGGCGATTGATCTGCTGGAAAAGGACAATCTGGTGACTCGCGACGGCACGCGCGGCACGATCATCGGCCGCCGCGCCAGGCATGGGCACGAAAATATGATTATCGGATTTGTTCTGGTGGGCCGGACCCGGCTCGACCCTCTGCATTCGGTCACGATTATGGAATTGGAACAGCAATTGAAACACCATAAATCCAACAGTATGCTTTTTTCAATTACCGACGAGGATGAAATCGACCAGGTGTTGGTGCCGGCAATCGGGCGAAAACTGGTTGACGGGCTGATCGTTACCGGATTGGTTCCCCCTGAAACCATGGCCCGGATCAAACGGTTGAACATTCCGGCGGTCCTGTTGGGCCATTTGCTGTACAGTTCGCCGATTGAGAAACAGATGGACCGGGTTTGTCCGGACAGTACGGAATACAGTTATCAGGCCGTCCGTTGCCTCCAGCAGGAAGGGCGCAAGCATATCGCGTTGATTAACGGACCTCCGTACCTGTTGTTCACGAATATCTACCACGGTTATATGCGGGCGCTGAACGAGGCAGATGTCCCCTATGAGGACGCACTGGTCGAAAGATGCGATGATGACTCTTCGGCGGCAGCGATGGGCGCAATGGCCCGGCTGCTGAAAAAGCATACGCCTGATGCCATATTCATTGGCAGTGAACGCATGCTTCCGGGCGTGATGGCGACGCTTAACGCGCACGGGGTCCAGTATCCCGAGGAGTTGGGCATCATTACCGTGGGCGTGGAGTCGGACGAACATCTCAGCAACAAATTCATCAAGTTCGTCGCCTGCGACTGGCACACCATGGTCCGGTCCGCCCTGGAACTTTTATTCGCCCGGATCGATAATCCGAACGCACCGCCGCGCATGATCACAATACCCTTTCACATAGTCAACAATTCAACGTAAAGTTTTAGTCTGCAAAAGTTGAGTAGGAAATGACGGGTACTACGACAGT
>CALABZ010000021.1 GCA_937888615.1 uncultured Lentisphaeria bacterium
ACACGCATTCCTTTTGCATTTTCTTGATGTCAAAAGAATTTTTAAGGTCGAACAACAATTTTTTCGCCTTGGAAATGGCAGATGCGGCCCTGGGATTTCCCTTATATCGTTCAATAAGGTTTTCCAGCGTCAAAATGTATTTCAAATCATCAATGCCTTCCCGCGTTGCTTCCCAATACAATGCCGGTCCCCCCAGGGTGTCATATTTTTTCGACGGCGGATATTGCTGGAGCCAATCGGTCACCCCATCGAAGTCATTGTAACATCCTCCGTCCGGAATCTGATAAATGTACAAATAATATCCGGTACATCCGTTTCCAACAGTACGGAAAAACCATCCTGTACTGAAGCGCATGGTCGCCATTTCGGGAATGGCCATGGCATTATTGATATTGTATGTATATAGTACTTTTTTATTGGCAATGACACGTTTGGTAATATCCTCCCACGAGTCGACATAAAATATCGGCTGGCTGGAATAACGCAGATTGAATATGTCGATGAAAGGAATACACTTGTCGATATTCTTCTGGATTTCCGTGCCACGATTGGTCTTGATCCAAAGATGATCCGCCTCCGTAACCGCTCCGGCCTTCTTGAGAGGCTTCAATTCACGAATAAGCGCGGGAAAGTTAGCCGGGCAGGAGGGAACTTCATCGTAAGGCTGGAATATAAGACGAGGCCAATGGCGATTTTTCGCCTCTGCTAAAATTTGACGAAAAATCGCCTCGTAAGCGTCTGCCGCCTTTTCCGGGGGGAATTGTTCGCAGAAAGTCTGTATGCTGTCCGAGTCCAGAATACACAGATAATCTCCTGTTAGTCCGGCGTTCTGAAACTCTTTAATGACCTGCGATAATGTCGATTGTTCGAGTTCAAGCTTAAACGGCGGAACGTTCCCGCTGATTTTGATGTTTGTATTTGTGGCAATGCTGGCAACGGAATTCATGCCGTGCGCTTTCATGTCATTAAACGCCTCCCGCCACGATGAAGTATCTCTTCCGGGAATAAAGTACATGCCGAAGTTATAACCGTTAAGCGGCGACAGCGTAAATGGATAAACCGTCAATTTCAGCGGAATGAGTTCGATATTCTTCCCGTCGTTTGCGGACAATTTGATTTCCCCGGTATAAACTCCTGCCGGTGTTGTTTCCAGAACATGGATTGTGATCCAATATTGCTGGGTACAGTTTTCAGGTACCGAACGCCCGCATAAAGTTTCCAAATACATGGGAAATCGCATGTATTCCCCCGGTCCCCGGAAAGCAGTTGAACGCTTGTTCAAATAGCGCGTCTGCCGAATATCAATTTCGCCCTTAAACTCCTCCCCATTATTATTTTTAAGCGGATTCTCCAATACTAAGGACACGTTCTTCAACTCAGCCAGGGAACGAAGCGCAAAGGTGACCGGTTCAAATTCGCCCCGCGCGGCAAAACATTCCAATTGTATCGAACCCGGATCTTTAACCGGCTTGCTGTTCGGAAACACCAGGTCCATCCAATGGGTTTTCCATAACAAGTAACCTCTTTTGAGGGATTGTTTCGTCAAGGGCGGCAATGGTTTTGGATCCTTGTAAATTCTCTCAGTACAACCAGCCGAAGCCGGGGTTGCAGTTGCCATATCCTTAATATCGCCATATTGAACGAAACGGGAATCAAGCGTGCGCCTCGCATCTTTGTCGACCGGAACAAAACTTACGTAGCCCAAATACAATAAGAAATGCGAGTTATGTAATATAATTTTTTGATTGTCCATTTGCACGTCGGTCGCCCAAAGGATGTCATGGTTAATATGGATCTCATTTGGATGTTTCGGAAGTTTGACCGTCGCCCATTTTTTCATGTCGCTTGTTTTGATCTGAACTTCGGTGATTTCCCCGACGCCGCGCATCCCGATATAAAGGTTATAGCGTCCTTTAAGGTTCGGATTGTAAGAAATATCCGGCGGCATTTCGTCAAAGCCCGCATGCAGAATACCTTGGGATACCAGTGGAAATAATGCAATATTCCGGTAGTACCATTTGCCCGCCGTCTTAAATGACGACAACGCGTCTTTCGGTTCCATATCCATGAATTTAGAGAATACGGTGGCGGCGGGATTCCGGAAACTTTCCATTACCGCGGTTTGTACCGGCATAGACGGTTTGGCAGACCCCGACCAGCCGGATATTTTATCATCCGGCAACGCGCTATTAAAAATACGGATCAAGTATAGGCAGCCGGTAAATGCGGCTCCCTTTCGTCCGCCAAACAGAAGCGGCTGATCTGATGAGGCCAATTTCCCTTTAACCGAAATCTTTTTTAATAGTTGTCCATCTTTAAATATGCTCAGTTCCTTACCGTCAAATCGAACAGCCACCGCATAATCCCGATTTGATTCCAGTTTGGCGTCAACAACCGTTACAGATGGCTCCACCCCCCGAAGACGAACGACAAGTTGTCCTTGAGCAGTCACTAGAACCGCATAATCCGGCGATTGAGGATTTCCTTTGCAGAGCAACGGCACTTCTGCCGCGTCTAATTTACCAAAATTGCAAGTGAACCGGATGTCAAACGTAAATGCAGACTTTAACGCCTCTGTATTCTCCACAATCCCCCCGCCGGTATCGTCAGTAAACTGCAAAAACCAGCCGTATTGATCTTCTCTGCACCAATGGATGGTGTCGTTGTTGGAGATTCTGGCATTTCGCTCTGCCCCGCTGTAATCCTTCACTTTCATATTTCCGGTGCCGTCTTCGAAACGCCAATCTCCGATTATTGTTTCCGCCGCATTGAGCCTGACAGAAATGGCGAATGTCATGACACTAACCAAACAAACCAGCATAATTATGCCGCCGCCGTCAATAACCCGCGCACAAAGCTTTGTTATCGAACGGAAGATCAGGTTTGCTGAATTTATTTTGCGGACATTCCGCATCCCGGTAATTGATGATCTCATAAAACAATTCCTATTTTTTGTCCATCATTGAGTCTATTAACGGTAACATTCACATATGAATGCGGTTATAATTGTTGCTCACGTCAGGAATAACCGTCGCTTAGGGGAAAATCCATTTCCCCCACTGAAGACGGCATAATCCGGCAAGCTATTTGAATGTCGAGATATTACGGCTCCTGATAAGGAATAGGTTCCCAGTTTTTATTGGTACTGACATTCTCTGCATTCCATTGCTGCCAGGAAACGCTACCGCCGCCGAACAGGGCATTAAATCCGTTGGAATGCGTGTGATACCCGCCTCGAGTGTTGTATTGCGAAGCGCCCAAACCTCTACTAATATTTCCCAGCTCCCGATCAATTACGGCGTAGACACTTGACAGATTGCGAACCAGGCTGATTTTAAGATGTCGCGGGCCGACGCTGTAATTCGCGCGAATTACACCTACACAACCGATGAAATCATACTGATTATTGTCGATATCTTCCTTAGTACGCATCGGATGCGAGGTAGGGCAACGGAAAATATTAACATCGGGTAAAAAATTTTGCAAGATAAGCACCTCTCCCCATGAACGATAATCCCCGGTGTCATTATACCAACACATCGGGAAATAGTCATTATAGTCGTTAGCGTACATAAAGAGAGACGATCCGATCTGTTTCAGGTTACTGGCGCAGGAAACAGCACGAGATTTCTCTCTTGCGTTATTAAGCGCGGGCAACAACATTCCGGCAAGTATGGCAATGATAGCAATCACAACAAGGAGTTCAATAAGCGTAAAAGAGCATTGACAAAGTTTAAGTTTCAAAAAGTTGCTACGACCGAAAAAAGACCGCTTTCCCTCGGCTCGACTGTTTTGTAGTTCATGTTTCATCATCTTGGAACCTCCTTCAATTTTTTTGATAAAAATCCATTGACCAAACCTACTTATCATTACTTTTTTTGTACAACTATACCCTCTGCATCCTGCATTAATTCGACTTTAGCGGCATTGCCGACTTGATTGAGACCATTGAACTCGGAGTAAATTGTTTTTCTCCGGATTTTACAAATTTGAAATAACCGATATAAGCGTTTTGCCCTGTAGCGTGAAGCAATAATTTCTTATTGTCCATTACGACATCGGCGGCTACCGGAATTTCAACACCAGCATGTTTTTCGACCCCGGCCAATACAATAGTATAATAATCGGTCATTCCGGTAAGCTTGAATTGCGCTGAAGTTTTTTGCGAAACCGCACGCATGCCGATATAAATATCATATTTCCCATGTAATCCAGGATCGGCCGTAATGTCCTGCGATGGCAAAATTTTCGGAGGATGGAATATAAAGTCGCCGTAAGCGCACATCCCCGGAGCCAAACGCAGATACCACTGACTGGACGTGGGACGCTCGCTAACCAACGTTGGCGATTCAAACTTTTCGACCCCAAAATATATTGCATTAGAATCTATTTCGATTGATTGCTCCTGTGCGTTAATGCCGGATATCACCAGCGCCAATGTACTTGTTACGAGGATTTTACTCAGTAAATTATTCATAATCCATAGTTCCTCTTGACAATTCCTTGATTCCGTTAAATTTTTTGCGGAATCACTGTTGATGATTGCCGTCAGCCGCGCTGCCGCCATTTTCGTATGATTTTTGCCGCGTCCATGCCCTCGGCCGAGCAGATTTCTGTTTTTCGCGTACAGCACTGTGCCTCAGCCAATTTTTATGGCAAAAATCCGGGTCTCAGGGCGTGACGCCCCGATGGTTGATTGATCTCCTAATGGTTGTATGTTGTAATTTTTTCGAAAACTCCAATTGCTAATTTATTTCAAAAATAGTTCCTTCGATCTTTGATCCGCCATGATATTCCACCTTGTTCATATAGTAAACCAGCAGGAATCGCCGCTCGCCGATTTGAGTGATCCAGGGATATCCGGTATCAAACCTGCCAGCATCGTCACGGACTATGAATTCTTCGGCATTTTCAAGATTGTCCAGCGCGGAATTGCTCACACGCAACCTGACGCCGCAAGGATCTTCACGGTAGCCGTAGGCGACAATTATCCGGCCGTCATTCATCTGGAAGGATGTTGCAGGCTCCGCATGAAAATTCAAGGCTTTAGGCGGAGTCCAAGTAATTCCCTGGTCCGTCGATTCCACCATGCACATTCTTGCGCGCGGAAAACTTTCACCGTTAAGATTATGACAGCGTATCAGAACAACCCATTTGCCGGACGGAGTGACGTGCAGGCGCGGCTCCTCCAGAATACCGACCCCATGGCAATCCGCCGCAGTAACCATATATTGCCAGGTCTTGCCATCATCATTGCTTTTGTACAGAACGATTGAAGAATTGAATTCCGGCCTGAAACCGAGTTTTTGTCCGGCCAGGACAAGTGGTCCGCCGGGGATTCTGACAATATTACCGCGGTTATGGACAGTAAGTTTTATGCCGGGAATAATCTCTATATTGTGGGGCAATGGTTCCGGCTTGAAAGGCCCCTCCCAGGTTTTTCCCAGGTCAGCTGACCTCATCACATAAGAGCCACCTGGAAGCATATAGGTAAGATATCGATGCAAATACTCGTCATGCCCTGATTTTTTCATTGCCTCGGCAACCTGTTCCGGGACAAACTTCCATGTGAAGCTGTTGGCGTAAAGGTATTTGCCGTCATAAAGCAGCCCCGCGTCCTGACTGCCGCCATCCGGAGGTGAATAAATCAGACTTGGACGGCCCCACGTTTCGCCGCCGTCTTCTGAGACAACAGATATAGCCTGCGACGTGATATCGCCATGCGCGTAAAATTCTTCAGGGATACCCGGCATGCCGCAATAATTTGGCGCCCGCCTGAACATCGCGATTACTTTCCCTCCCGGCATTGATTGAACGGCAGGAAAAGCCGAGTAATATTTTTCATCCCCGTAAATCACAATGTCTTTGATCTTCCTGAACATGTAAACTCCTGTTATTATTTATTGAAAATAGCTTATTGTCTTATACAAAGCATCCGCCTGTTTATTGATGTCAGAGTCATTCCCATAATTGGTTTTAAATTGCATCAAATAAGGTTGAGTGGCTTCAGCTACGGGACAATTCTTATGTTCGTCCGGGATGATTTTGCTAAAATACGGTTCGGTGTAAGTCAGCCGCCAGGCTCCGTAGAAACCGTCTCCGCCGAACTCTTTGAATTTATTATAAAAATCGTCCCATTTTATTTCAGGAGCATTAAGTTTGACGGTGTATGTCCAGTAGGAATTTTCACATTCCGGCGGTGTTTGCTGGGGGATAAGCCAGGAGACGTCTTTGATGGCTCCTGCGAATCCTGCGGCACATTTTTTTCTCCATGTCACGAACATTTCGAGCCTCTCCAGCTGGGCCAATGCGAAGGCAGAGCATAATTCCGACATTCTATAATTATAACCCGGACAAATGTGTCTTGTAAAGTCCGGTTTAACAATATCGCTCTTATTTATTTTCGATTTGCCAGGTTCTGCGCTGACATTGCCATAACCTAGGCTGGAAAATTTTCTTATGAATTCCGCATATTCAGGGTTGGAGGTTGTTACCATGCCTCCTTCGCCACACGTAATATGTTTGGAATTCTGGAAACTGAAGCTCGCAATGTCACCAAGCGTCCCGGCGACTTTGCCCTTGTATTTTCCGAGAAAACATTGTGCGTTGTCCTCAATTACAACCAATTTGTGTTTTCTTGCAATTGCGTTTATGGCGTCCATGTCGGGCGTAAGCCCATAGAGGGCTACCGGTAGTATGGCTTTAGTTTTTGGGGTGATGCATGCTTTAACGCTTTCCGCGGATATAAGGAATGTTGCCGGGTCGATATCGGCAAAAACCGGCGAAGCCCCGCAATGTAGAACTGCAAAACTCGTACTGGCCATTGTCAGCGGCGGAACAATTACCTCATCCCCGGCGCCGACCTTTGCCGCAGCAAGCGCCGCATGCAAGGTGGCAGTTCCGTTTGTAAAGGAAATGGCGTATTTGCTCGCAAATTTTTCCGCAAACAATTGTTCCAATTTAGCCGTAAAATTGATCGTGGAACTTCCGGGAAAGCCGCTATCCAATACTGCTTTCAAATATTCATATTCTTTGTCGCTAATACGCCATGACTGATTTAACATATCACCCTTACCATACTTCACTTATCTTAATTTTTCTATTATTATTCTCTCTTGATTCAATTCCCGCAAGAACCACTCTGTTTAAGAATACCGTTTCTTCAAATGATCCGGTCTTTTTGCCACTTTTAAGCATCTCGGCAAATGCCGACATCATATTGACTATGCTATGAAAATAAGAACTTAAATCAGCATCGGTGTAAAGTACCTGCCGGGGAGGAATATTGCCGGTTGAGTAACATGTAAACCCCAGAGGCAGGGATATTCCTTCTATGACCTGAAGAACTACCTGCAATCCGTTTTTATAATTGATATTGACAGTATCCGCCTTGTCTATGCCGGTATTCTGCACACTCTCAATATCCCGTCCGAAAAGGCTGAATATCGGATCCAGCAGATGCGGCGCGTAACGCACCCAGATACACGAACTCATGCCATGGACCGAACGGACTTTGCTTATGTCTATTTCCTGCTTTGCTTTTTCAATCTCCGGCGCAAATCTGAATGATGATGCCGTCAGTAATGGATAATCAGGTCCGGCGGCGGCAATAAACTTTTCCAACTCTTCCGGGTTATGCGCCAGCAGCTTGTCCATATAGATCGGCTTGCCTGTCTTGAAGAGTTCGCCGGCCATCGACCAGTGATTCCACATGTCGTCGCGGGCAAAGATGATCGCATCGACCTTCTCCGCCAGTTCCGCGATTGAGGCGGCAACGTGCGGAATATTGGCTACACTTGCAATATTTTCAGACAGCCTCCTGTCTTGCGTCCATATATGGGTCACTCTGGCATCCTCAATGAATACCTGATTTCGGTGATGCTCCTTTAAATATTTTTTTATTATTTCAAAGGGGCATTTTTCATCAAGCGCTTTCTCATTGTACCCGTTAAACACTGCGGTATATGAGTAAGGATGCCCGTTGCCCTCATTGATTCCGATTATTCCAAGTTTCAACATATTATCATTCCTACTTAAATTTCGTGAAACCGCCGTCAACATAAAGATTATGGCCTGTTATGTAATCCGCCGCTTCCGATGCCAGAAAGACTACCACCCCTTTTAAATCATGCCCTTGCTTTCCCATCCTCCCCAACATGGTGCGTTCCGAATAGGCCCGGATAAACTCTTCCGGCTGCGTCCGCTCGAAGCCCCCCGGAGAAATCACGTTGACCCGGATGCCGTAAGCCCCCAGATATGCCGCAGCATCATACGTGAGTCCGATAATCCCGGCTTTTGCTGCGGTATAGGCAATGGGGTTCGGCGTCATGCCTTCCGGATAAACGCTACGGTCGCGCCCCAACAGTGAGGAAATCGAGGCAATGTTGACGATGCACCCACCCTGCTGCGGCATCATCAATCGACTGTATTCGCGAATCATCAGAAATGTGCCGGTCAGGTTGGTATCAATAAAGGCATTCCAGCCCGCCAGAGTTTCCCTTTCCAGAAAACCGCATGCCTCTTTGGAATGACCGCCCGCGTTATTGACCAGGATATCCAGCCGCCCGAACTCCGCTTTAATTTCGGCGAACAGCGCTATGATGCTTTGTTCATCGCACAGATCCATGCTTTTCGGAATAATCATTCCGGGGTGTGTTTCATTCAATCGGTTGGCCGCGCGAGTAACTTTAACCGGATCGCGGGAGGTAATTATCACACGGGCTCCTGCTTCCGCCAGTCCGGCGGCAATCTCCTCGCCAAAATTTTGGCTGCCGCCGGTAACCAGCGCAATTTTACCATTGAGACTCATCATGGCAATAACATCTTTCTTTGACGCTGTTCCAATGCTACAGATTGCTGACATCTTACTTTGATCCTTTAATATTCCATGGAATTCTTCGGTTTTGATAATCTTAATAGTGCTAATTATACATTGGCCAGCCAAAAAGTCAATAGTATTTTATATAAATTCAATGGAATAATTTTATTTTTGCCATTTTTATCGGGAAATTTTTCATTTAGACGAGAAATTCTGCAGAATATCTGCTATATTTCATATAGTAAACCACAAAACAAGTTCATTGAATGGAGAACAAATATGTTACCGCTTAAAAAAGAAACGTCGATGGAGATTGTGTACAATCGTATATTGCAGAAGATTATCAATGAACGGCTGAAGCCGGGTACTCCGCTTCGCGAAGACCACCTGGCTAAGGAATTCGGCTTCAGTTCGACGCCTGTCCGCGAAGCATTCCGCCGTCTCGAATATGAGGGCTGGATTCAGAGCTTCCCTTACAAAGGCAGTTTTATGAAAAACTTCACCCCGGAGGAAGTTAAAGATCTTTATCTGCTGCGCGAAGCCATCGAGTGCATTGCGGTTAGTCAGGCAATAGAAAAAGCAACCGTGAAAGACTGGTCTAAAATTGCAGATGCGCTACGGATGGAAAAAGAATATATCGCCAACCCCGAGCGCGACGGCGACGAGGTCATGCCTTCACTTTCACCAGACATTAATTTTCATAATGCAATAGTTTGCGCCTCGCATTCCATGCTTCTTTTATATCGCAATAATACCTTGAGGTCGCAACTTAACTGCATGTATCTCAGTTCCAGAATTAAAACGACGTCTGATGAGCTCATTGCCGTTTATGACGAACATGTCATGATATACCAGGCGATGCGCCGGGGATGGAGCAATGTCGCCGAGGACTTGATTCGCCGACACGTTTCCGGCGCAAGAATCAAGCACCTGAAACAACTTTAGCCGGTTACAGGAAACATAAACCTCATGGATTCGGAATTTAAAATGCGTCCCGGTAAAGTATTGCGGAAACTGCGCGCCGGTCAAACACTTGGATTCCCGGGACTCATAACGAGGTTGGAGGTGGAACCTCCATGGCTTGATAGAGTGCCTTATGTTTCTGAAGAACTTCGGCGACGCGTAAGCGCTTCCCGGGAATACGGACGCATTCGATCATGTCCAATTCGTCAAGCAATCCCTGG
>CALABZ010000022.1 GCA_937888615.1 uncultured Lentisphaeria bacterium
AAAGCCCGGGCCAGGGCGCCCCTGAGCCTCTGCGGCAGCAATCTGAAACAAATCGGCTCGGGCATGGCGCTTTACGCCTCGGACTACGACGGTTATCTTCCTTTTGAAACCTCGGTATGGAACCGCACGGCCTGCCGTTATTATGTCAAAAACAGCGGCACTTACCGGACGATCGGGGTTCTGGCGGCATACGACTATATCACGGCTCCGGTCATGTCCTGTCCCGGCGATCCGTTCGATGCGAAAAATTACTATAGCACGCTGAAAACCGCCACTTCCTCCTTCTATTCCGGTTATTCGATGCGCAATAACAACGGTTCCATGGGGGCCAAGCTCTTTCTGCGCCTGAAGGACGGCGACAGCCGCAACGCCATTCTGGGCGATAACTTGTCCCAGGTGAATTATATGACCACGATTCCCGGTGCCAGGGTGCGGGTCGACGCCAGTGGCAAGCAGTTTTCCGCCTGGCATGAGGATTCCTATAACGTTCTCTTCTTTGACGGGCATATGCAGAATTTCCCCTATAACCGCCTGATGCTGCAGGGAGGAACCAGTTCCGTGGTCTACAGCGGTTATCCCAGCGCGTTCTGGAGCTATATCGGCTCACTGACCGGCGAGAAACTGTAATCGTGAAAATCAAACAAAGAGAGAGAATTGTCATGAAAAAAGCGTTTCCGGCCTTTTGTGCCATCATAACGATCCTGCTTGGTGCTTTGCCCGCCGCCGGATTTGAACTGATTAAAGATCACCGGCTCCTGGCTGACGGCGTCGTCATCCGTCCGAATCCGACCCCGTCGGAAAAAAGGGCGGCCGATGAACTCGTCTATTATCTTGAAAAATCGACCGGGACCAAACTGCCGGTCGTCATCGAAAAGGCGGAATTACCGAAGGGCCGGTACATTTATGTAGGCTCCTGCGCCGCGAACGTCAAAGCCGGTTTGGACTCTGCAAAAATGCCGTACAACAGCGGAAAAATCGTGGTCGAAGACAACGCCGTCCGCCTCGCGGGCAAGGATGATAACCGTAACTACCGGGCGAGCAATACCAGCACCGGAACGCTGTTCGCCGCCTATGAGTTTCTGGAGAAATTTCTCGGTGTTCGCTGGCTGTGGCCCGGCGAACTCGGCGAGGTTGTTCCCAAGCCGGAAAACCGGGCAATCGCCGCGGTAAGGCTGGACGTAACCCCCAAAACGCAGTCGAGTCTCTGGCGCAACGTGAGGGGACTGAATTCCGGCTGGGTGAGTGAGGCCAACCGCCTGAGATTTTATAATGACCAGGCCGAATGGCTGAAGCGCCACCGTTTCAGTTGCGACACCAGTTTTCAGCTCGGACACGCTTTTACGAACTACTACCAGCGTTACGGCAAGGAGCACCCGGAATTCTTCAGTATGCTGCCGGACGGCGTTCGCCGATCCAATCCGTATTGCTGGAGCAAAGGTAATCCGCGTGAAATCAGTATGTGCGTGACCAGTCCCGGACTGGTTAACACCATTGTTGATAACTGGCGTTCGGGCAAGTCGCGGGCGAAGATCATCAATTTGAACGAAAACGACACCGCCGGCGAATGCGTCTGCCCCGCCTGTCTGGCCGCCGATGATTCCCCGGAGTCACCGGAAGTCCGCCTGGCTCGTGCGAAAGAACGGTTCGAACGCAAAGACAACAAATGGTTCGATGAACTCGGTTCGCTCTCCGACCGCTACTGCAAGTTTTATCTGGATGTCCAGAAGGAAGCGGATAAAATCGACCCCAATCATCGGATCATGGGGCTGATCTACACCAATTTCAGCCAACCGCCGAGCGATAAAATCAAGCTGAATGAGCGCATTACCCTGCGGTTCTGCCCGCCCTTCATGTACCCGTGGAACGAACAGAAAGTTCGTGAATACAAACGGATTTTCAGCGGTTGGGCCAGGACCGGGGCCAAGCTGATGTTCCGCCCGAACTTTACGCTGGATGGCGCGTATTTTCCCATCCAGTATCAGGATGTATTTTATGAATTGTACATGTTCTCCACTCCGAATATGGTGGCGGTGGACATGGACAGCCTGACCGGGCATTATTCCGTACAGGGACTGGTCAATTACGTGATCGCCACGCTGAACCACGACCGGGAAACATCGCTGGACGGCTTGAAAGACACGTTTTTCTCGGCTTTCGGCACGGCCAAACCATTCGTCAAAGAGTATTTCGACTATATTACGCAGGTCAGCATGAATGCAACGTTTGATCTGGATGGAAACCGGCTTCCCGAGGGCGGTATTCTTTATCTGGAATTTTACCGGGTGGCGGATTCCGTATTCACGCCGCAGGTTATGGAAAAATGCAATGCGTTATTGACTGCCGCCGCCAAGGCTTCCGGCCTTGACCCGATAGCCGCCGCCCGGGTGAAGTTTCTGCGGGACGGCCTGAGAAATGTCGAACTGACAATGGCCGCGCAGGCCGAGTTCCGCAAATACAAGGCGGGGGCACCGATCAACGCTTTCGCCGAGGCTGTGCGCAAGCTTGATGACTTTCGCGCCTCGATCGAAGATACCGACGCCCTGAATATGGGGCATATCCGGTCGCTGGAGGACCGTCATTGGCCGCTGCGCCAGAAATTGCGCCTGATCGGCGCGGATACCACGGAACTGACCGGCTGGAAAATCCTGTTCGATCCGAAAAATGTCGGGCTGAAAGAAAAATGGTATCTTCCTTCGTTCAACCTGTCTGGCGCTCACGACATCAAGACCGATTCGCATTGGGCCAAACAGAAGGTCGGGCGGGAATGGGAAAAACAGCACGGAATCGATTATCTCGGCGTCGCCTGGTATTTCAATTGTTTCGACAGTTCGCGCAAACCCGGAGTTAAAACGGTCGAGATGCTGTTTCAGGCAGTGGACGGCTCTGCCGTCATCTATTTGAACGGCAGGGAAATCCACCGCCGCCCCTATCCGTACAAGGGGAATTCATTCTCCTGGAAGGAACCGTTCAAAGTGGAAATTCCGGCGGAACTCCTGAAACCGGAAAACAATTTTCTGGCCATCCGGCTGGAAAAGCATCAAGGGCTCGGCGGCATCTGGCGTCCGGTCAACATCATTTACAGTAAATAATTGGGAGAATCCATGAGTGCATTTGAAATCAACGGCGACCGTATCCTGCTGGATGGCCGCCCGTTCCGTATTTTTTCCGGGGCGCTGCATTATTTCCGGGTCCACCCGGAGCTGTGGCGCGACCGTATGGTCAAAATGAAGGCGATGGGGCTGAATACCCTTGAAACCTATGTCGCCTGGAACTTGCACGAACCGCGCCCCGGCGAATTCAATTTCTCCGGTTTCGCCGATATCGAGCGCTTCATCGAAATCGCGGGCGAGCTCGGTTTCAAGGTCATTGTGCGCCCTGGTCCGTTCATTTGTGCGGAATGGGATTTCGGCGGCTTTCCGGCGTGGTTGGCGGTGTTGCCCGGGGTTCGGCTGCGCTGTATGAATCAACCGTATCTGGAAGCCGTTCAGCGCTTTTTCGACGAACTCCTGCCGCGCCTGAAAAAATCCCCCGTTGTCGCTGTTCAGGTGGAAAACGAATACGGCAGTTACGGCAATGACCATGAATATCTGCGCAAACTTTCCGAAATGATCGAAACTCACCTGCCCGGCATTCTTCAATTCACCTCCGACGGTCCCCGCAATCTTCCGTTCGACGGCGGCACCTTGCCCGGCGTCTGGGCCACCGCCAATTTCGGCGGTTACGCGGACGACGCTTTCGGCAAGGTGCGCGAACTGCGCCCCGGCGCTCCGCTGATGTGCTGTGAGTTCTGGAACGGCTGGTTCGACCATTGGACCGAGGAACACCACACCCGTTCCGCAGACGATGCCGCCGCCGTTTTGCGCCGAATTCTCGAACAAGACGGACACGTCAATATCTACATGGCACATGGCGGCACTAATTTCGGCTTTTTCAACGGCGCCAACCGTCCCGGCCGCGCGGTCTACCAGCCCACCGTCAGCAGTTACGACGACGATGCGCCCATCAATGAAAACGGCGACATCACCGAAAAATACCTGAAATTTCGTTCCCTGCTGGCCGAGTTCGGCGCCGCCGTCGGCCCCGTTCCCGATCCGGTGCGCAAAGCCGCCTATGGCAAAGTGAAGCTGACCCATCGCGCCGGGCTGGTCGAAAACCGGTCCCGCCTTGCCGAATGCCATACCTCTCCGTATCCGCTCCGCATGGAGGAGCTGGGGCAGAATTTCGGCTTCATCCTCTACCGTACCCGTTTGCAGGGGCCGGTGGAAAAAGCGACGTTGACGATTCAGGAGCCGCGTGACCGCGCACAGGTGTTCATCGACGGGTACCCGGCCGCGGTCATGTACTGCAACGACGAAAAGCATGAACTGCCGCTGGAAATCCCGCCCAGCGGCTTGACCCTCGAAATTCTGGTGGAAAATATGGGGCGCGTCAATTACGGGCCGTTCCTCGAAGACAGCATGAAAGGGATCAGTACCGGTGTTCGCCTTGACAACCAGTTCCAGTTCGGGTGGGAAATCTATCCGCTGGCGCTGGAGGACCTGCGCGGTCTTGATTATGAAGAAACG
Organism: uncultured Lentisphaeria bacterium; assembly: GCA_937888615.1. Lineage (GTDB taxonomy): Bacteria > Verrucomicrobiota > Lentisphaeria > Victivallales > Victivallaceae > UBA5239. The sequence continues at coordinate 4,566 of CALABZ010000022.1, forward strand.
GCGGAATCCATTGACGGACCCGCCTTTTACCGGGGCGAATTCACGGTTGACGAGCCCTTCGACACTTTTCTGAAAGTCGACGGGGTCAAAGGCGTCTGCTGGCTCAACGGCTTCAACCTCGGGCGTTATTGGGAGGTCGGGCCGCAGCGGACGCTGTATATCCCCGCCCCGCTGTTGAAAAAAGGGGTGAACCGTCTGGAAATTCTGGAGCTCCACCAGCTCAAATCCCCGGCGGCGGAGCTCATCGACACTCCCGAGCTGTCCCGGAACGAACCGTTCGGCAAATGAGGTTACCGGGGACGTTCGACGATCTGGAGCATGTTGCCTTCCGGATCGTAAAAGGTGCGGAGCCTGCCGCCGCCGACCGCTTCGATCAACGGTCCCATGGAAATGCCTTTCGATTCCAGAAATGCCGTGGCTTTGTCCAGATTCGCCACCCGGAGCGCCAGGTGCGACCAACCCGGGGTCCAGGTGGTCCGTTCCGGGCGTTCGGTGGCGTCGCGCGGCATGATTTCAATGAAACTGCCATCGGCGGCACGGATGATCTGCACGTTTTTCGGGCTGACGAAAAACAATTCATAACCCAGATTGTCACAGTACCATTGTGCCAGGTCGGCGGGCGATTCAGCCGCTATCGCCGGATGATCGACTCCAAGGAACAGATTTTTCATGCTAATACCCATTGTTCGTCCGCGCCGCAGGTGATGGAATAACGCCTGCCGCTGACGGTTTCTTCGATGATGATTTGTTCGGGATTCGTCGCGTCAATGCGCCAGTTACAGCATTTTTCCGATCCCTCCAGTGAACAGGCGTGGTCGTTTTCCTGGCGCAGATGCCAGTGCGCGACCGGTCCGTATTCGTCGACCACGGCGGCGTGAACGATGGTGCGAAGCCCGGAAACGGGTTCTTTCTCGCACCAGTTGAACAGCAGTCCGCTGCCGGGAGCGCCTTCGCCCGGCTGATTGGGCAGCGGATGGTAGGCGTCATGGATATAGCCGTGCAGAAATCCGTTCGGACGGACTGTAGAGGCAAGGTTGAAAAACTTCATTCCGGCATTGCCGCGACGAACCACGATCCGGTCGGGCGCTGGATTTTTGAATTCAAGCTCGCCATCGCGGTTGTTGAGCAGCCAATGCCAATTGGTTTTCACCGGTACGACTGAGTCGATGCGGTCCACGATAAACACCGCGTTCTCTCCGCAAAGAATCGCGAAACGGGAGAATTCACGAATTGCCGGACCGTAAGCCTCGCCCGCGTCATTGCCGAATACGGTCACGTCGTCCCGGCGCGCCGCCAGCAGGAAACGTCCCTGCCGCCGCACCGGCGGCTGGAGGTTTTTCTGTTCATCGAATTGCCGTGGGGAGGGGAAGTGCTGCTCGAGCGTTTCGGCTTTCAACAGGTTTTCCTGAAGCGAGGCGTCGCCGGATACGGTAAAGGTACAAGTGTTGTGGGTGGAGCTTGCGCATTCGAATTTGTGAATCAGATTGCGGTAGCAACTGTGTCCGGAGTCCGCCAGCAGCCGTTCCTTGCGGTGCGCGAGGATAATGCTGTTCAGGTCGCCGTGGAGGTGCCCGGTCGTATGCATGGCCGCGCTGGATGTGTTCATGGCCAGGACGGTCGGGGCCTCGCCCCAACCACTACGGGCGCAGGCGTTGCCGTTGTCAAACCGGGCGAACAACGGGAGTGCGGCGGGTGTTTGCGGCGCGGCCATGGCACTGTAGTTGACCAGCGTCATAAAACCGTAGCGGTTCAGAAAACCGAAAGTGGTACGGTCAAAAGGCCCTTGTCCCGGGTTTTCGCCGTAGAGATCGTTGAACATCCACGCCGCAAGCCCCGCCTCCAGCGGACACGAATTTTTCAAGTGCCGGGAAATATGGGTCAGCAGGTCGGGGGCTGCGCCGAAAATCGCGGCGGAATCGTTGAAATTGAGCGAACGCGGGCGCGGATATTCGCCCCATCCGGCCAGCGGTTTCCGGTACAGCAGTGAATGGCAGAACCAATGGATGGCGCGTCCGTAACGGCTCATGTCGAGCTGGTATCCACGCCGGGTCAGGGCCTCGTAAGTCATCATCAGCCCGTATCCGCAATAGTTGCTGTACTGGAGCGATTCGCCGTAGGAGCCGTCCTCCTGAATGGCTTCAAGGCAGAAATTGTAATCTTCGGCGGCCCACGCCATCGCGTCGGCGTCGTCGAGAATCGTGGCGGAAACGGCGTAACCGGCCAGCAGGATGCAGCGCCAGTTCGCCAGGTGGCGGTTGCGCTCCAGCCATTCGCGGCAGAGCGGCAGAGCGCGGGAACGCAGGACCGAACGAAGTTCTTCCTGTTCCGCTTCGGTGAAGACATGCGGGACCAGGTCCAGCGCCAGGCCGACGGCAATGGCCAGATGGGCGGTTTCGAGGTGCCCTTTCGGCGGGTTCGAGTGTTCGCGGAACCACGGTCCGATCCAGTCCTCCAACGGTATCCGCGCCAGTTCCAGTGCGGCGGAACGCACCCAGTTGTTCAGGCGGGGATCGTTTTTCTGCGCTGCTGCGAAAGCGGCGTCGCCGAGATATTCGGCGGCATGGTGCCAGTATTCGGTATTGGCGGTGCTGCTGAGTCCCGGTGATTCGCTGTATTTGCCGACCCGGTTCAGGAGTCCCCAATAAAGGTTGGAGAAGACTCGGTCGCGCATTACGCCCTTCATGGCTTTGCGCTCCTGTTCGGTGAAAAAGATACTCATGATGTCCAAATCCTTATTTTGCTGTGTCGAAACGGTTTCAGGACTCGCTCATGGCTCCGGCGCGTTTCGGGGTCAGGGCGGAGTCGGGCGTGCCTCCGCCGAGGAATGTGATGATTTCATCGGCCAGACATTGCCAGCGCTGTTCGAATTCGATGGAGTTGTTGGCCCGGTGCGGCGTCAGGAGGACGCGGTCGTTGCGACGGAGCGGGCTGTCGTCCTCCAGCGGTTCGGGGTCGAACACGTCCAGCGCCAGATAAATATTGCGCGATTCCACCGCCGTGATCATGGCGGCCTGATCCACCATGCCGCCGCGGGCGATGTTGACGAAAAGGGTGTTGTCCCGCATGGCGGCGAATTGTTCCGCACCGATCATCTTCGCCGTTTCAGGCGTGTAGCCGCCGGCCAGGATGATGACTTCGCAGTTGGCGCAAAGGTCGTTCAATGAACGTTTTTTCAGTCCCGCCGAAGCGGCGTCGGCCTCGCTTAAATGTTTCGAGCAAACCGAAATATCATCGGTGAAGGCGCGGAGCAGTTCCACAATGCCGCCGCCGATCCGCCCGTAACCGATCACTCCGACCGGGCGTCCGGCGAGAATCCGGGTGCGCGGATATTTGAAGCGCGGCCAGCTTTCGCCGCTGCGCATGTAATGATGATAATTGTGAATCTGCAGCAGTGAACTCAGGATCAGTCCGAGGGCGTATTCCGCCATCGGGCGTGGACGCGAACCGCCAGTGTGAATAACGGTCAGCCCTCGTTCGAAAGCCGCGTCCGCATCGATATTCTGGCGGACGCCGCCGTAGGTCGAACCGATCAGCTTCAGGTCGCGTCCGGTTTCAATGGCGGCGCGGTCCAACAGCATATGATCGGTATAAGGGACGATCACGGCGGTTTTGCCGGGCAGGGCCGCCGTCAGGTCTTCGTATTTGATGGAATCGACCTCGACGATGTCGGCATACTGGCCGAGACGGGCTTTCGCATCGGCGTCGGCGATTTTGCACATGAAAAGAACAGCCGGTTTACTCATGATTCATCTCTCCCGGATTAACGACCCATCCAGCCGCCGTCGACCAGATAGATGGAACCGCAGACGTAATCGGAGGCGGCGGACGCCAGAAACACCGCCACGCCCTTGAAATCCTCCGGCGTGCCCCAGCGCCCGGCCGGAATGCGGCCGAGAATTTGGCTGCTGCGGTCGGGATCGTTGCGCAGGGCCTGGGTATTGTCGGTGGCGATGTAGCCGGGGGCGATGGCGTTTACGTTCACCCCTTTCGAGGACCATTCGTTGGCGAGCGCCATGGTGATTTCGCCAACGCCGGCCTTGGACGCGGCATAGCCCGGTACGTTGATGCCCCCTTGGAATGTCAACAGCGACGCGGTAAAAATGATTTTTCCGTAGCCGCGTTCGATCATTTCCTTGCCGAATTCGCGCGCCATGATGAACTGTGCGCTCAGGTTGATTTCGAGAATTTTGTCCCAATATTCATCGGGATGCTCGGCGGCGGGTTTGCGGAGGATCGACCCGGCGTTGTTGAACAGAATGTCGATCTGCGGATGTTCCCGCTTCACCCTGGCGATGAACTCGTAAAGGGATTTGCGGTCCGAGAAGTCGCACGTATACGGATAGAATTTGCGCCCGAGCGCCGTTATCTGCCGTTCGACCTCGCTACCTGGCTCCAACTGTGCGCTGACGCCGACGACGTCGGCTCCGGCTTCCGCCAGTCCGATTGCGATTCCCATGCCGATGCCGCGGCGGCAGCCGCTGACCAGGGCGACTTTGCCCTTCAATGAAAATTGATCCAGGATACCCATTTTTTCGTTCCTTTATTTAAAAAATTTATTTTTATATTTTTTCAAGTTCTTGTTTTGATGACTTTGGCCGGAGTACCCACCGCCACGCTCATCGGAGGGATGTCTTTTGTCACCACCGAACCGGCGCCGATCACACTGCCGTGACCGATGGTGACTCCGGCCATGATGTTGACGTTGCCGCCGATCCAGACATCGTCCTCGATGGTGATCGGTTTCGGCTCAACCCCCTGTTCGTGAATCGGTTTGGCGGTATCTTCGAACCGGTGGTTTCCGGCCACGAGCATGCAATGGGCGGCGATCCGCACGCCGTTGCCGATCGACACCAGCCCCGAAGCGTCGTCCGGTTCGCCGTAGCCGACGATGATGGCGTAGTTCTGTACCGAGGAATCCCGCCCGATCTTCACGTTGCCCTGAATGGTCGCACCGCTGCAGATCATACTGTCCGGGCCGATTTCAATCGCGCCGCTTCGGGGGCAGATCAGCGCGCCGGGCGAAATGGCGGCGCCGGGAGCGATTTTCACGTGTTTGTGACACGATGCCAGCCGCCGACCCAGCCAATAACTGAATCCTTTTTTCGCCGCCTGGCTGTTGCCGCGGCACAACATATTCACCAGAAAACTCATTTATGATTTCCTCCGTGGTACTTCCACTTCGATCAAACGGCTCAAATCGCCGTCGAATGCATTGAACAGCACGTGCGAGCCGTCCCGCGAAAACACCGGATGGTGGCAGACGCGCGTTTCATTGCGCAGGTAGCTTCGCGGTTTGTCCGGCTGGGTGGCCGGGAAATATTGACTGTCGATGATTTCATTTTTTGCGAGATCCCAGAAATCGACGGTTTCCGCCTCGGTGTCTGTTACCGCGATATTGTGGTCCGCGGGGCATACGGTTGGATGCCCACCGCCGGTGGCGTCGCACAATTTCCGCCAGCCGGTCCCGTCGTAACGGACGATCGAAAGTGTATTCTTGTCTCCTCCCGGCAGCTTTGAATAACCGATCAGGTGTTCGCCGTCCGGGTGCCACGACCAGTGAACGCCGCCATTTTCCAGATTCAGGGCCAGATGCAGATCGCTGAAATCGCGTTTACAGGTAAAAAGACAGAGAACCTTGGGTTCCTGCCGCTCTTTCACCACACAATGATTGCCGAAATGAATCATCATCCGGCTGCCGTCGTGGTTCCAGCGCACACAATAACACATCAGCGTCAATCCGACGGGCGTACCGTTCAGCTTGGCCAGCCGTTTATCCTCGCGCAACAGTTTTTCGCGGTCAGGATGAAGCTCGAGCATCCGGCTCACGCTCAACCGCAGGGTTTCATTCGGCGGTTCGAAGGTGTATTCGAAAACGCCGTGCCGGTCGCGGTCCTCGAACGGCACCGGCGCAATTCCGGGGTTGTACACTCCATAACCGTAACCCGCCGCATAAAGCATGCCCAGTAGTCCCGACACGATCGGTTCGCCATACGGCGGAGCGCCCTCGGCGTCGCCATCGACCGTCATTTCCCTGCCGGTGGCGAGCTCGTGCCGGGTGATCCGGGGCGCATTCAGCGAACCGCTCTGGTAATAGACATGACGGGCGTCCGGTCCCCAGGTCTGCCAGAACCCGGTGTGATAGAAATTCGATTCCACCGGGTTTTCGCCGAATTCATCCTCCACGGAACCGTCCGCGCCGATCACATAAACCTTGCCGAACTTTGTTTTCAGGTCCACCCCGGCGACCAGGAGCCGCCCGGAGCCGTCCGGCGCATACGGGCATAGGGTGTAATAACCATGCACGCACCAGCGGTCTGGAACAATGATTTGGCGGGTTACTTTCATAATGGGTTCACCTTAATTTAACTGCATTTGATCATGGTTTTCATGGTTGTCGCATTGCCGTTCAGGGATTCAAAAGCCTTTTGAATATCGTAGAGCTCGAATACGGCGGTGATCAGCGGTTCCACGCCGAGTGTTCCCGCCAGCGCCAACCCCTTCTCATAATCCTCCGCCTCGTAGAGCCGTGCCCCGAACAGGCGCAGTTCGCGCCAGAAGAAACGGTGCAGATTCACCTGCGGCGGCTGGCTGTAAATGCCGACCGCCACGATGCGTCCGCGGGTCCGCACCAGCTCGGTCATGATTTTCGCGCCGTATTCCGAGGCGGTTACTTCGAATACCACATCGGCCCCGGCCCCGCCGGTTGCGGCGTTCACGGCCTCGATAAGATCCTGTTCCTGCGGATTGACCACGTCAAAACCGGCCTTGCGGGCGAAATCAATGCGGTACGGATTAATTTCCGAGATCAAAACCTGTGCGCCCGCCGCCCGCGCCACCAGCGCGATCAGGATGCCGATGGGGCCGCCGCCCATCACCAACGCGAATTCGCCTTGTTTAAGCTCCGCCGTGCGGACGTCGTGACAGGCGACCGCCAGCGGTTCGATCAGCGCGGCCGTGCGGAGCGAAAGTCCCTCCGGCACTTTGTACAACGTGCGCGCCTTGACGTTCCAGCGACCCTGAAACGCGCCGACGCTGTCGATGCCCATGAACTTCAAATTCATGCAGATATGCGAATGCCCGGCCTGACAGGCGGGGCATTCGCCGCACCAGTCCAGCGGACGTACCACCACGGGGGCGCCGATGTTCCAGCCGGTCACGCCTTCGCCGAGTTCCGCCACCGTTCCGGACATTTCATGGCCGATGACCTGCGGCGGGCGGACCCGCGCATCCATTTTGCCGTGAAAAATATGCAGATCGGTTCCGCAGATGCCGCAGTAAGCCACCTGTATCGCTACTTCGCCGGGGGCGGGCTTCGGCGGTTCCACGTCCCGGACTTCAAATTTCTCTTTGCTCACATAATAAGCCGCTTTCATGATTCTATTTCTCTCCTAAAAATAGCCGCCCTTAGCGACTACCTCGGTTGGTTTCATGCCGGAATCCACCATACTGCGGATGCCGACTTCGTTTTTCAGGACTGCTTCGGATTTCAACAGCACATCGTAGGCGATGGCTCCCGGTACGCAGAGCACGCCGTCGATGTCACCGAAAATCCAGTCTCCCGGATAGATGTTGATCTCACCGATCCGTACCGGTTTCTGGTAATGGTACATGCGGAAACGCCCCAGCATGCCGACATTGCTCCGGTAGATGTTGAACACCGGGAATTTCTGTTCCAGGATCGAATCGGTGTCGCGGATGCCGTTGACCAGCGCCCCGCGACAGCCGCGCAGGACGGCGGCGCGGGTCATGATTTCACCCCACTGGGCGGTGACATGGTCCCCGGTACAGTCCCACATGATAACCGATTCCGGTGTGATCGACTCCAGCATCCGGGCGCGGAGCTCCATTTCGCTTTCGCTGGTGATGTCCGGGCCGCCCTTGATGGTAAAGGCCTGTCCGGCCATTTTCATATGGCGCTCCAGCGGCAGATAGTCGGAGGGGAGCGCACAGTGACTCTTGTACTCGAAACGGAGAACGTCGTTTACCGCGCCGGTATAGAGTTTCAGGTAGCGTTCGCGCATCTCGCTTAATGAGATGGGGTATGTGTGTATCGTTTCGCTCATTTTGCCAGCCACTTCATGTTGTCGAAATTGATTTCGCGCACCACCAGGTGTTCGGGCGTGGCGGCGACGAACAGGATGATGTCCGCCACTTCGTCCACCTGCAGGAATTTATCGCGGGGGACTTCGCGGTCGCCCCAGTAATTGCTGTTCACCGGCCCCGGATTGATGTCGCTGATTTTGATCCCGGCCTTGATCATCTGGTCCGCCAGTCCGCTGGAGAGTCCGCGCGCGCCGAATTTGGAAGCGCAATACACGGGAGCCCCCGGATTTGTCCGTTGTCCGGCCATCGAAATCAGGTTCAGGATATGCCCTTTGCCGCGCGGCTTCATCTGGCGGAGTGCGGCGCGCGAGGCCAGAAATACCCCGGTCATGTTGACATCGACCATTTTCCGGTAATCCGCCAGCGAGGTGTTGCTCAGGTCCGGGGTCGGAATCCCCAGTCCGGCGTTGTTCACCAGGATATCGACTTTGCCGAACCGTTCGGCGCAGTCCGCGAACGCCTTGTCCACCGCCGCCTCGTCGGCCACGCTGCCGGCCAGCCAGGCGAATTTATCGGCGCCGAATTCGGCCTGCATCGCTTTCAGTGTCTCTGCATTCAAGTCGATGGTGTAGACCCGCGCGCCTTCGGCGATGAATTTGCCCGCGGTGGCTTTGCCGATGCCCGACGCCGCGCCGGTGATGAATGCGATTTTTCCATCCAGTTTTTTCATGATATCCGAATCTCCTTGAGTTAAATTTCCGTAATGCCGAGGTTGAGCGCCTGACCGAACGCCAGCGCCACCGGCCCGAATGCGTGAATGTCGTTCATGATCCATTCGCGCGCCATGTAATCCTCGATCCGCCCTTTGCCGGGACACAGGCAGCCGCGGCAGGTGTGGAATACCGATCCGTCCAGCGCGATATACGACAGATATCCTTTCAGCCCGCAGACAAAGGACTCGCGGAAAGATTCCGGCAGTACGCCCAACTCCAGCCCGCGCCCGATGGCATAGAGGATCAGTCCACCGCCCGAGGTTTCCACATAGGAGTCGGGGCGGGTCATTTCCTGATGCCACATGCCGTTTTCATCCTGAAATTTGACGCAGGCCGCCATCAGTTCGGTGTAAATTGTACGGATCGCCTTGTTTTCCGGCAGTTCCACGATCAGTTCGGCCAGCGCCAGCGCACTCCAGCCGTTACCGCGGCTCCAATGGTCCTCGGAGAGTTTTCCGGGACCGGCGAAATTCAGGCTCTGGTGGTACAGGCCGGTTTCTCGGTCCATCAACAGTTTGTCGGTTTCCACCATCTGTTTGATCGCCTCTTCGATGAAATCGCCCCGTCCGGTGAGGTTCCCGAGGATTGCGAGGAACGGACAGACTGCGAACACGGTGTCGATCCAGATTTTTTCCGGCTGTCCGATTTTGCCGAAAATACCCTGTGGGTCGCGCGGGTGGGTTTTAATCAGTTCGTCGGCTTTTTTCGTCAGCGCATCAAGCGCTTCCGGGGCATAGCCGTATTTCACCAGCAGTGCGGAGGCGGTGCCGCCGCATTGATACATTTTATCGTAAACCCCACCGACCTGTTTGACCTCGCCGGAGTAAAAAGGCTTCAACAACGCGCAGCTCTTTTTGTGTAAATTCGCCCTTCCCGTATTGGCCGCAAGGTTTACCAATCCATGCAGAGTGACGATTCCGGCGTAATGCGCCAGCGTACAGACTTCCAGGTGCCGTTCGACAGCCGTCTCGGCGATCCGTTCGCAGGTGAATTTTTCTTTGGTCATTGGGTTCAATCCTTCTCCAGGCGTTTTGCCGCCTGTTTGAGTTCGTTTATGATCTTGCGCTTCAGTTCCGGGTGTTTGATGTTGATCGCGGGCATGCTCATGCCGATCACACCGAGCAAACGGCGGTTGCGGTCCAGAATGGGCACTGCCGCCCGGAAAAAACGGTCCGTGTCGAACGGGCATACCACCTGTTTGTCTTTGCGCGCGGCGGCGAGGAATTCCTCCAGCGTCTCCCGGCTTTTCCACAGATGGGCGCCGTATTCGGCGAAAGGATGATGCTCCTCAATCTGCAGAACCGCCGAGTCCGGCAGAAAAGCCATTCCGACGAGTCCCGACGCATTCGCATAAGGGTGATATGCGTCGCCGTTCAGGCGCTGAAGCACCTGCGGCCGGTCGGAGCTGATACGCATCATCTGGCGGATTTCCGAGTTGGCCGCGAGGCCGAAAATAACCACTCCGCCGGGGAAAAAGTCATACAGGTGCTGGAGTTCCTGTTCCGCCGAACGGACCAGCCCCTTATGAAGTTGGTTTTCGGCGATTTCCAGGAAAGAGGAACCGATGTACAGGCGGTTGTTGTTGCGCTTCTCCAGAAAACCGCGGACAAGAAGCGTCCGCACCAGATTGTGCGCCGCCGGCAGTTTCAGGCCCAGCGCATCGGCGATTTCGCTGAGGCGCAATCCCTTGCCGCTGTCTCCCACCAGCTTCAGCACGTCCAATGCCTTCAGTACGGAGTTGACCAGATTATTCTCGCTCATACAGAAAGATTCCTCATTGTTCCTTTGGTTATAATTATAACGGCAGGAACGAACTTTTCAATAGCGGAATCAAAATAATTTATCAAAAGTTCATTATTGACATAGAATAATTCACCAATACTGAATTTTGTTGATTACGCCGTTGGTTTGGCGGTACGCCGGCGGTATTCGGCTGGCGTTTCTCCGCAGTGGCGCTGGAACACCCGGTGGAAGTAGGCGCTGTCGTTGAATCCGCAGTGCGCCGCTACCGATTCGATGGTGAACGCGGAGTATTCGAGCAGTTGCCGGGCCATGCGGAGCCGTTCCCGCGTCAGTAATGCGACGTGCGCGCCGGGCTCAAACCGATGAAATCCGCCAGGTCCGGCAGTCCGATCCGGCTTTTTCCGCAATTACGGGTGATGAATTGTTCGATCAATTCCTTGCGGGTGCCGCCGCCCGGCCATGGATGGGTGATGCATGCCGCCAGCCGTTCGGCCAGCAGTACGCCGAACGCCAGCAGGTCGCTGCGGCGTCCGAGTTCAAGTTCGGGAGGATGTCTTCTCACGGAATTGTCCAGCCGGGTATTTTCGCGGAAGGCACCCGGCACCACCGGCGGGGAGTCCCGGAAAGGTCCGGCGAACAAAACCCCGCAGACTTTTCCGTCCATCATCACCGGAAACACTGCCTCCAGGTATCCGTAGGGGCAATATTTGAAGAACGGCACCGGCGAATTCCCGTGCCGTTTCAGGAGGCTGTGATGATCGAACGCGACGCAGGTCCGCTCCGCTTCCCCCTGACGCTTCTTCAGTTCCGTACAGTATGGGTTCAGGTGATAGCGCGGCAAGCCGCAGCCGCCGAAACGCCCGATATAGTCATGCAGGCACAACCGGCAGTCAAACATGCGTTCGAACGCCCCGGCCGCCGCGATGAATGTCTTGAAATCATTCATTTTTTACCTCTTCTTAATAAAAATACAGCAAAACAGCAAAATTATCCATATCATTTCGTAAAAAAATGTTGTATATTATTCCCGGTGATCAGAAATCAATATGGAGATCTCTCTCATGGAAACGATCAAGTACAAGTTTGAAAAAGAAATTCCGGTCGTCGCGACGGCCGACGTAGTGGTTATCGGGGGCGGCCCCGGCGGAATCTGTTCCGCGGTGATGGCGGCCCGTCAGGGCGTTGACGTACTGCTGGTGGAGCGCTACGGCGCACTCGGCGGCATGGCTTCGTTCGGTGAAGTAAGCCCTTTCATGTCCAATCATCTGGATGGCGTCACCCTCGACAAGCCGCTGTACGGCGAATGGGTCCGCAAAATGTGGGAATATCTGCCGGAATCACAGCGCGGCAAGGAGTTCGACGATAAAATCGCGGTTCCCCTCGAACGCCAGATTTCGAAAGACCTGGCCATGCTCGGTTCCGAAGACCTTTGCCTCGAATCGGGCGTCCGGCTCCTGTATCACCACAACTTGATCGACGTGATCATGGAGGGTGGCAAAATCATCGCCGCGGTATTCTCCTCCAAGTCCGGCCTGGTTGCCGTGAAGGGCAAAATTTTCGTCGACAGCACCGGCGACGGCGATCTGGCCGTTCTCTCCGGCTGCGAATACGAACTCGGCAACGAAGAGGGCTATTGCCAGCCCATGACCCTTTGTTTCAAGCTTTCCGACGTCAAGCCCGAAGGCATGCCGGAGATTCCCGGCCACCCTGGCGTCCCGGATCGCCAGCACATCAACCGCCTTTACGACGAAGCCAAGGCCGCCGGTGCGGATGTGGTCGGCATGGAAGACCTGGCCGAGCGC
>CALABZ010000023.1 GCA_937888615.1 uncultured Lentisphaeria bacterium
GATATTTCATCAAATCCTTCCGGGATTTTTATGGAAAGACACCGGGAGCTTTTCGAAATGCGCGATAACTTTACAGGGGTTTGTTTTTTCGGAAAAAGCAGAAAAATTTACGGTTTGCTTTCTGGGGTACAAGCGTGATGGGCAGTTGATTGTTCAACAGCAGTTCCTGATTTTTTCCCAGAACCTGCGATGCGAATTCTTCGCCGAAGTTTTGCGCCAGGCATTGGCGGCATTCCCGGAGCCGGAAGGTTCGGTTCCTGCCGTGGGCGTCTGAGGCCACATAATGGCAATACCCGTTTTCAATCATTTTTTCGGCCATCCGGCGGCACTGTTTGCCGTATTCGCCGAGGATACTGCCGGCGTTCAACTGAAAGAATGCGCCGAGACGGCTCAGTTCTTCGCAGGTATCCAGGCTTTTGAGATAGCGCTCGGGGTGGGCGATGATAATCTGCAGCCCGCTGCATTCGAGCGAAAAAAACAATTCGACGATCGTTGGGGGCAGTTCCGGACAGCCAAGATCAAGAAGCAGAAACGACGTCCCTGCAAGCGAACGCAATTCTTTAGGGTCGCCATGAAGGTGCCCATAAGAATATTCCACGCCGCAGGCAATTCGAATACCGAGCGAAACCGCGAGCGGGTCCAATTTTGAAAAAGCCTGATTGATCTTTTCGGCCATATCCGGTGCGCTGTGCGGGGTACAGATGATCCTGCCGATCCCGTTAGCTGCGGCGGACTCCAGCATTTGCACCGCACATTCAAGATCGGAAGCGCCATCGTCTACTCCCGGAAGAACATGGCAGTGGATATCGATCATCCTGCTTTTCTCCCCTGTTTTTTCTCTTTCTTGGACTTCTTTTCGGTTTCGCCGTAGCCATAACCGTATCCATAACCATAGCCATAGCCATAGCCGCCGTACCCGTACCCATAACCATAGCCGTAGCCGGCACTGTGGGGGGAGTAACGGTTGAGGACGACGCCGAGGATATTTATATTGAATTTCTGCAGTTCTTCGACGACCCGGCGTACCGCGTCAACCGGGGTTTCGCGGCTGTTGGCGACGATAATAGTGCCGTCGGCCAGTTTGCTCAACATCAGGGGGTCGGCCATATTCATGCACGGCGGCGAGTCGAGGATGATATAATCGAAATCTTTTTTCAACTTTTCGAGTCCGCCCGAATTCTGGAAGATTTCCAGCAGTCGGGTAGGATTCGGGGGCACCGGGCCGCTGCGAACGACCGACAGCGTAGTTCCCAGCACATTGTGGTGAATGACTTCTTCAATTGTCTTCTCGCCGAGCAGATAATTGACCAATCCCGGCTGGCGGGGGAGCTGGAGGTATTCATGTTCAGTTTTGCGCAGGTCGCAGTTTACCAGCAGGACGCGCTTGGAATTGCTGCCGAGGGTCAGAGCCAGGTTCAGGGAGGTAAAGCTTTTGCCTTCTTTGGGAAACGCACTGGTCAGGACAATCGTCTGCGCGCTTTCTTTCTGCGGCAGTGAATATTGCAGGTTCGTTTGAAGCAGCAGGAAATTTTCGACGATATGGTTGTATTTATAGTTTTTGCTTTTGTTCGGCATGCAGATCAGATTTGCATTCTCTTTGTCCGTGGTTACCCCGATCATCCCGATGGTGGGCAAATCGAATTCGGCTTTGACGATTTCGGAATTGCGCAGCGTGTAATGGAAAAAGTCACGCAGGCAGAAAAGTCCGAAAATAAATCCGCCGCCCAAGATAAAGGCCAGCAAGGTCATCTGCGTGGTTTTCGGACTGACTTTGCCGAGAACTTTCGGGCGGTCGACCACCTGGACACGTTCGATCCGCATGATTTCGCGGACGGAGTCAATGAATACTTCCGCGATCACCTGGGCGGCTTTTTCCGCTTTTTCCACCGAATGGCTGAATACCGCAACGGTGATGAACCGGGTCTGTTTCCGGAGCGACGCGTCGAAACGGAACGGAATCTCTTTGAGCTCCGGGAATTCAATGTTCAGGCGTCTCTGTACTTCGGTATGCACATAACGGCTGCTGAGCAGTTCTTGATAGTCGTTGACCAGCAGATTGCCGAATGTAATGTCCTGAAACGTCATTTCTCCTTGATTTGCGGGGGCCATTCGCCCATTGGTATCAAGCGCGGTACGATTGCGGGGTTCATTGTTATAATTGGGGTCTCCCCAGGCGAACAATGAAATTTCCGCCTTGTAGGTTGGGGGGATCAGGTAACGGCAAATCAGCCAGACCGACAGGGCGCAGATTATTCCAACTCCCAGAATCGGGAGATAGTGTTTGCGCAGATTTCTCCAGAAAAAGAAAAAATCGATTTCGTTTACTCGTCTCATCGGCTTTTAATTCTCCTGTATCTCATTTGGGGACTTATATACGTCATAAATACTAACCTCGCTGTCTGAATACTCATATATCGGGAATGCGGTAGGCATGTCTTTTTTCTCTATAGGCTCTCTATTATTTAATTTCATTATTTCACTTTTCCTTATGCGGAGAATTGGTTTGTTCTCCCCTGAGCTGCTCCATGTATTTCAAGGCTTCCAGGCGGTTGCAACGGCTGAGCTCGGCCCAGATTTTATCTCGCTCCAATGCCAGTCCATCAATCTTCGGCGCCAACGATACATTATATGCTTTTTCGAAATCATCCGGCATGAAAGGTTTGAGGTGAGGAGCGACTTTACTCCATAAATCACCATTGATCTTGTCCACCTGACCGCTCAGCCAGCGGCTGATATTTCGTTGGGAAACTCCAGTCTGGCGGGCTAAGCCGCTTTGACTGCCGTAATATTCGACGGCTTTTTGAAGGACTGTTCTGATATCTTTAGACCTTATCCTCAATTCAAACTCCATTCAAATATGGATAAAAAAATACTATATCATTAAAAAAGCGCCTTTCGCTGAAAAGTCTATATTTTTTTTGGATTATAGACTTTATTTAGACAATGTCTTGATTTATGTCTTGATGTTGCCGGTCGACACCATGGGAGGAATTTGATTGGAGGATAAAAAAAGACTTACAGCCGAAATCTGTTGTAAGTCTTGAATCTGAAAAATGGTGGTGGGGGGTGGATTCGAACCACCGAAATCACTGATAGCAGATTTACAGTCTGCCCCCTTTGGCCACTCGGGAACCCCACCGGTAATGTAGTCTGGAGCGGGTAAGGGGAGTCGAACCCCTATATCCAGCTTGGAAGGCTGGTGCACAACCGTTATGCCATACCCGCAAAAAGGCAAATTAACGTGAATGGTGCCGATGAAGAGACTTGAACTCTTACTCCTGTGAAGGAACTACGACCTGAACGTAGCGCGTCTGCCAATTCCGCCACATCGGCTTCTTTAATTGTTTGAAGCAACTTCTAACTGCTGGTTTCCAGCGTTATGGGCTATAAAATACAGTACTTTTTGATTTATGCAAGCTGAGATTGCAAAAAAACGAACTTTTTTCGGGAGAATTTATCCGGAAATATGGCTTTGTTCTTATTAAACACCTTGAAAATAAATGAATTCAGTATATAGTTTCCGTTTAAACAATTTGATGGGGATAATAATGCCGGATTGTTTTGCCCGACCCACATACATATTATTTGATCTGCCGGAAGCGGTGACCAGGCAGGTGAATCGAATTCGTGAGCAATTCGATCCTTGTCGCGCCGGCCTGAATGCCGAGGTGTCGATTACCGGTTCTTCCGGGGTCGGTACATTGGTTCCCGGACAATCCCCGCGAAAAGTCTTCGGCGAAGTACGGAGAATTGCCGAACAGTTGTCGGTTTTTCAGGCCGGGTTCTGTGCGGTTGATTCATTTCCGGAGACTGGTATTTACTTTTTTGTCATGACGGATGAGGCGATTTTTCGCGGGATCCATAAATTATTCTGCGAGGCGGAGATTCAATATCGTAGTTCGCCTCACCGGTATCTGCCGCATTGTACGTTGACTTTATTCGAGGAGCCGTTGCCGGCGGAAATCGCGCGGGATATTATGGCTCTGCCGGTCCCCGAAGGGCGTTTCGAAGTCGATAATATATCTGTCTACAGTATTGATGAGCAGGGACTGAATCCCGAATTGCTCTATCGGGTCGAGTTGAAAAACGATAACCAGGTTAAAAGCGAGAACTGACGGCTATGAAGAAAATTACAAATAAGGATAATGCGATGTGGAATTTAGACGAGAAATTCCGGGATGTTAAAACCAGAGAATTGAATTGGCACTGGCGCGGATGCCGGATCAGCGAAGCCGACCTGCGGGGAGGGGTTAAGGTGATCATGGAGTTCCCCGACCCGGAGGGGGTACTTGAAGCCGCGGTGGATGATTTCAAAGAGTTTTGCAAACGCGGAAATATCAAGGTCTTGAAACGCGACGGTTATCCGATTATCTGCCGTCTCGGCGGCACGTCCGAACCGGAATCGTACCGCCTTTCCGTTGAAACGGAATGCTGTACCCTCGAAGCCGGAGACAGCGAAGGCATCCGGCGCGGACTCTATTATCTGATGAGCGAGATGATGCTTTGCGAAGGACCGTTCCTGAAACTGGGAGAGGTCGGTCGTCGTCCCGCAATCCGGCGGCGTCTGGCGCATGAATACCCGATCGATATTTTTGAGGACGAACTTGGCAGCCGCTCCGAGGCGATTGTGGACTCTTTTCTGAGCATGCTGGCGCGCGACGGCTTCAATGGTCTGCTTCTAACTGTCGACCTGAAAAAACTTGCCGCCAAATTCAAGGTCTATACCGGAAAATTGACCGCTTATGTCGAACAGTGCCGGCGTTACGGCATCGATGTTTATCTGTTTTGCACGGAACCAATCTCATTCGACCGGAACTGTCCGGTCTTTGAAGCGCTCCCGGAACTGAAGCGCGAAAAGTGTTACGATGATCCCGTTGTCCGCGAGCGTCTGGCGGCTCTGATGGAGCGCGTGTTCGGTACGGTGACGAATTTACGCGGGGTGATTTTCCGCAGTCTCAAGGATGGCTATAAAGCGGCTTTGTGTGCCAAGGACGGCAGCGATTCCTGGAAAAACGCATCGGCGACCTTGAAATTGGTCGATGAGGCGGTCAAGCGCGCCAATCCCCGGGGTGAAGTCATTTTCTGGCCGTACGAAGAAGTATTCTGGCGCGGACTGGAGAACCAATTGAAAGGCGCGGCGCAATTGCCGCGCGGCATTGCCCAGATGCGTAACCTGGAGGGATTCGGGTCCAAGCAGCAGATGGGCGAAAAGCGGGTTGTGGCCGACAACTGGCTCTCCCTGATCGGTCCGAGCGTCTATTTCAAGGCAAGCGTCAAACGGTGCAAGAAGGCCGGTGATGCGGTGTTTGCCATGCTGCCGATCGGCAGTTCCCTTGAAATTCCGACGGTCCGCAGTATGCCGGTGCCATCGAATTATTACCGCAAATTCCGCGCGATGCGCAGTCTTGGCATAGATGGAATTGTCCAGGGATGGGAAACCGGTTTGTTTCCTTCGGAAATGACTCACGCGGCGGGACTGCTCGCTTTCGATCCTTTTCCGGCGACCGAAGACATCTTCTTGAATAAAATTGCCCGCATGTATTGGGATGAACGCTTTGCCGGTGAAATTGTGACGGCCTGGAAGCACTTCTCCCAGGCGTTCAATCACTTCCCGCTGTGCCATGAGTTCCGGGAATCCGGACCGCTCCAGGACAGCGTAATCTGGCACCTGAACCTGTTGCCTGCCGGTGATGACGATTTTGCAGTGCGGATCGACAGTTGCATGGCGGATTGCGAATTCGATCTTGTCAGCACCAGCCGGTTGATGACCAAACTGACGCGCCGCTGGGCGATGGGGGTGCGTATCATGCAGCGCCTTTCCCGCCATTTCCGCCAATCCCTGGAAAGAATGCGCGAAATCGCTCAAATAGAAGCAATTGGGGTTCTTTTCGAAGCCGGCAACGGGATTTTTAAATTCCACGAATTGCGCAATCAGATTCTCCAGGGCGAAGGGCCGGAACGGCTGCTTAAGTTGAAGAATCTCCGCAAAATGGTGCGTGACCAGATCGAATATTCCCGCCGCATGATCATGCTGATCGAGAAAGATCCGATGATCGGTTTTCATTTCGGCGAAGGAGTGTACCGGTTCAATGCCGCCATGTTGGAGGAACGCATCACCGCCCTGCGGCTGATGCTCCAGAAAGAATTCCCGGTGGTGGAGAAACGCCTGAAAGCAGGTCTGCCCGCGCTTGAAGACGACTGATTTTCATTCAGTCGTCTTCAGGAGCGCAGGCGTATCGGGTGGGGCAAAAATCAAACCGCGGATTTCGGTCAGTGGGTGGGGCGAAAACCGAAATCCGTGGTATTGAGTCGGAGCAGCAGTTCGGGATTTTCCTGCGCCGCCTTTTTCCATTGTTCATGGTGTTGCGGCGGAATGTTCGGGAGCATTTTCAGGACCAATTCCGAAAGTTGTTTTTTCTCCATCTGCTTCTCGTCGAGTTCGCCGATGATGGCGCCGGTCATCCGTCCGGCCCCGGCCAGCAGCAGGGACAACAGGGTGATAACGCCGAAAAACAGCATTCTTTTATGCATCATTTTCATGAGTTACCTCCTGTCAATCTTTTATAATCAAGTCATCCGCCATTTCGCTTTCACCGCGGGCGATGGCGTGTTCGTTCATCTTCATCAGTTCGGCGTTCCAGCGTTCGGCATTCCATAATTCAACGCCGATCTCAACGCCGACCACAACAATTTCTGTTCCCGGAAGCAATCCGGCATATTCCCGAAAACCGTGCGGAATCGTCAATCTGCCCTGGGCCGTGATCCGGTCGGCGCTGCTCAAAGCCCCGAAACGGCGGAGCTCGCGCCGGAATACCATGCTGGAAGCCGCGCGCGTGGCGGGAGCTTCCTCCTGACGGCGCATATCCAGGTAGATATTTTCCGGGTAGATGGCCAGAGCGCCTTCCGGCAGGCAATGCATAACGATTTCGCCGCTGCATTTCTCCATGAAATCACTGATTACACGAGGACTCAGCTTTACGCGTCCATTTGCATCGATCTGGCAGTAATCCTGTCCGCAAAACGCCAGCATATTACACCACCCTGCTTTTGGCTCCGGTTTTCAAAAATTCATTCCATTCTATTCCATTATACTCCATTTTGTTCCAAAAGCAAGCATCTTTCCCTGTTAAAACGAAAAAAACAGGAAAATTATCAAAAATCTTGGTTTTTCGACGGAATTCGCCGCGAAATAGTTGGAACGGCGAGCTCGTCTGTGTTTCTTTCTGCATAGAGCCTCCTTTTGAGATTTCGACGGGGGGTGTCTTTCCTCTATGTACATATGAGACTAGGGTGCTGGTCGGTGCGCAGTCGTGGTCGATGCTGGGTGTCTTTCCTCTATGTACATATGAGACGGGAACGAGATCCTGACCCGTCAAACTGGAGGTGGAAGCGTTTTTTAATGGAAATTTCTTGCAGAGAATGAGGGTAAAACGGATTTACGACATAGAGAATTATCTAAATTATGAGAAAGCATTTGAGATAAAAAGCCTTTTGAGGAGTATATTGAATCTATTTTTCCAATAAATAAGAATCTAATAAAAGAGCCATGAGATGAAAATTAAAGAATCAATCAATGAATTTCTGTTTCACTGTCAGTTTGAAAAAAACCTGAGTCCTAAATCCATTAAGGCATACAAAATTGATTTGACTCAATTTATGAATTTTCCTGAAAAAAAGGAACAGACTCCGGTGAGCGATATTTCCAGAGATATAATAAGATCATATCTGCGCCATCTTTCAGATTCTTACAAGTCGAGGAGCGTAAAAAGGAAAACGATTATTTTAAAATCTTTTTTTGGTTATCTGGAGTTTGATGATAAAATTATGGTCAGTCCTTTTAGAAAAATGAAAATCACTATAAAACAGGGTATATCTTTACCGAGAGTCATCAAATTCAGCAATCTTGAAGCTCTTTTTGGTCATCTTTATTTATTAAAGAAAAATTCACAAAAAGTTCAAGAATACAAAACGCTTGTCCGCGATATTGCGATTCTGGCATTATTGTTTGCTACCGTGATGCGTGTTTTTGAAGTGTCAGGTTTGCTTAAAGAAAATGTTGATTTGGAAAATAAACTGGTAAGAATAAATGGCAAAGGAAACAAAGTGCGGTTCACCCCAAAAGCTGGACAACTTGAATCCGTGTAAAAGGCCTT
>CALABZ010000024.1 GCA_937888615.1 uncultured Lentisphaeria bacterium
CGCTTGCGTATGGCGAATGGTTCGGCATGGACCCGCTCTACGTCGAGGGTATCCGTGATATTTCACTGACCGACCTGCGTTTCGCCGATGAACTCGGCTACCGGATCAAACTCCTGGGCATCATCAAGCAGAACGGCGACGGCGACGTCGAAATTCGCGTTCACCCCACCCTGATCTCCAAAAAAGCGCTGCTGGCCGACGTGTCCGAGGTTTTCAACGCGGTGATGGTCAACGGTGATTATGTGGGATCCACCATGTTTTACGGTCGCGGGGCCGGTCGCGAAGCCACTGCCAGCGCGGTGGTGGCGGATATCATCGACATCGCGCGTGATATGGCGGCGGGTTGCCGCAGCGGCATCCGGGCATTCCGCCCGGGCAAGCTTTTCCGCAATCTGTTGCCGATGGAGAAGACCGAGAACCGCTATTACCTGCGGATTCAGGTCAAGGACATTCCCGGAGTGATTGCCCGGATGTCGGCCATTCTCGGCAACAAGGGGATCAGTATCTCCAGCTTTATCCAGAAGGAAGGGCAATCTGAAGACAATGTTTCGCTGATGATTCTCACCCACCTGACCCGTGAAGAGCTGATCAAGAGCGCGATCGCGGAAATGGAGAAACTGGAGGAAGTCTGCGAAAAAGTAAAACTTTTCCGAATTGAGGATATATCGTAAAAAATGAGTTTATGCAAGCACACTGTTGAAAAAATCGGCGGTACGTCGATGAGCCTGTTCGGTGACATCATCCGCAATGTCATCATCGGCAACCGCAAGTCCGAAGACCTGTATAACCGTATCTTCGTGGTTTCCGCCTACGGCGGCGTCACCAATATGCTGCTGGAAGACAAGAAAACCGGACAGCCCGGCATTTACGGACTCTTCGCCGAAGACGGCGACTGGCAGGACGCCCTCGAAGCCACCCGCGCTAAAATGATTGAATTCAACCGCTCATTCGCCGAATTGGGGCTTGACCAGGCGGAAGCGGACGATTTCATCAATGAACGGCTCAACGGCATCAAATCATGTCTGGAAGACCTGCAGCAGCTCCGTACGTTCGGACATTTCCAGCCGGTTGACTTCCTGCCGGCCACGCGCGAATTTCTGAGCGCCGTCGGCGAAGCCCACAGCGCGTTCAATTCGGCGAAAATCCTGCGTCATCACGGCATCAACGCCGAGTTTGTCGATCTTTCCGGCTGGCGCGAAACCATCGTCGGCAGCATTGAGGACAACATCCAGCGCAACCTTTGCATCCTCGATTTCTCCAAATGCATGCCGATTGTTACCGGCTACGCCAAGTGTGCCGAGGGGATCATGAACCGTTTCGACCGCGGTTACAGCGAGATCACCTTCAGCAAGATCGCGGTGGTGACCAACGCCCGCGAAGGGATCATCCACAAGGAATTCCACCTGAGTACCGGCGACCCGAAACTGATGGGCATCGACAACGTCAAGATTATCGGCAACACCAATTTCGATATTGCCGACCAGCTTGCCGACATGGCCATGGAAGCGATTCACCCGAAGGCGTCCAAGGAAATGGAATTGCGCAACATCCGGATTCGCGTCAAAAATGCTTTCGATCCGGAACACCCCGGCACGCTGATCAGCAAGGACTATGTGTCGCCAAAGCCGAGGGTTGAAATGATCTGCGGACGCAATGATGTGCTGGCGGTTGAAGTGTTCGACCAGGAAATGGTGGGGCAGAGCGGTTACGATTTCCACCTGATGCAGAGCTTCCACAAATTCAAGCTCAGCTATATCGCCAAGAACACCAATGCCAACACCATTACACATTTTGTGGCGCAGAAGAGCAAGAACCTCGATGCGTGTTTGAATGACTTGCATGAACGGTTCCCCGGCGCGGAGATCTCCACCCGCGAAGTAGCGATCGTTTCGGTGATCGGTTCGAACATGAAGATTCCGGGATTCCTTTCCCGCGCGGCGGCGGCCCTGGCGGCCAATCATATCAACGTGTTGGCGCTGGACCAGTGTATGCGCCAGGTCAATATTCAGTTTATGATCGAACGCGAACACTTCCAGAAAGCGCAGGTTGCCCTGCATCGGGAGTTTGTCGAAAAAGAGTAATCTCCAACCAACAAGGGTGATATGAATAAAGTACAAGGGATATTCCATGCCATGGTCCTGACGGCCCTGCTCCTCGGCGGCTGCCAGTCGTCGGAGTATTATCAGGAACGCGCCGTCAATCGCGCCCGCGAGTATCTGTTGAAAAAATGTACCACCCTGACGCCGCTCCAGCGTGAATATGTCAAATTCAACAAACCGCTGATCATGTCCGAAACGGTCATCGGGGATTCGACCGACGGCAGCGGGGTCATATCGCCGCACGCCCGGGTACAATTCAATATCGCCTGGGTGATTCCGGGCAAGGAAAAACTGCATATGGTTTACGGGGTCAGCGATCCCTCCATGGCGATGTGGTTCCCGGAACGGCTGATCATCAAGGAGTTCGTTCAGCCCGATGTTGCCCGCAACAATGCGTTCAGGGCGGGTCGGCTCTACGCGCTGAATACGCTGTTGAGCTTGCCGTTGGCCGATACCAACCGGATCCGATTCGAATTGCCCGAGGTCTTCAAGACCGATTATAAGCTTGATTTCAACCCCGAGGACCGGGGGATAACCGCCGAAGAGGCCCAGGCCATGATGAAGCTCGCCCAGACCTCGCTGGTTTGGAACGGCACTACCGATAATCAGAGAATCGTTGTCGTCGGTATCGGCCAGCCGGACCTGAAAAGCTGGAACCCGATGATCAGCATCACGACCACCCCGGACGAATTGAAGAAACACGTCATTACCGAAGAAGTCAAACTCGAACAGCCGCGAATCGAACCGGTACCGCCGCCGCCCCCGAAGGGCAAGTCCGACGTGGAAAAACTGCTCGAAGAAATTGTTCAAGAAAACAAAGGCTGATATTTATGAAAAGCATGACCGGATTCGGACGCGGAAGCGCGGCTTCCGCCGACGGCCAGACCGGATTTGTCGTCGAAATTTCTTCCATTAACCGCAAACAACTGGAAATCAGGATCAACCTGCCGCGCGAATTAAGCGTATTCGAGCCGGCGGTGCGTTCCGCCATTGCCGCACAGGTTAGCCGCGGCAGTCTGGCCGTGCGCGTCATTACCGAAGGCGAGAACAATGTCCTGAGCGTGCCGAAAGTGAATCGCGCCGTTCTGACCGGCCTGGTCGAACAGTTCAAGCGGATTCAGGAAAAGACCGGACTGCCCGGCCAACTGGAAATCCAGCACCTGATCGGATTGCCCGGCGTTATTGAGGAGTCCCCGGTGGACGCCTCGCAGCCGTGGATCGAGGAAACCCTGTTGAAAGCCGTCGAGACAGCCCTCGACAGCCTGGTCGCCATGCGTTCGGCCGAGGGCAAATCCATTGAAGAGGATTTCATCTGCCGTCTGAACCAGCTTGAGGAACTCGTCGACCGCATCGATCCCATCGCGGCCGGACTTCCCCACGCCATGCGCGATCGAATGTATGAAAAACTGAAAAACGCCGATTTCGGCATTGAGCTTGATGACGAACGGCTTCTGAAGGAACTGGTCATTTACAGCGATAAATCCGACGTTACCGAGGAGCTGATCCGCCTTCGCAGTCATTTTGCCCAGTTCCATAAATTTATCCAGACGGATCATCCGCAGGCCGGGCGCAGTCTCGACTTCCTGGTGCAGGAAATTTTCCGCGAAATCACCACGCTCGGCAACAAGGCTTCGTGCAGCGAAATTACCCCGTTGGTGGTGGCGTTCAAAAGCGAACTGGAAAAGATTCGCGAACAAGTTCAGAATATCGAATAGAGGAGACGATCATATGAGCATGGGAAGCAACAATACTCCGCTGCCCCGCCTGTCGGGAAAAAAACTCAGTGTCCTGGTCGATCGGATCTGCGATACTTACCAGGACAAGGTCGGCGTGAACAGCGCCGAGGGTGACAACCTGCCCCGTTACCAGGAAATCGTCGAGTTGGCCTGCAAGTTCAATGAAGTCATTTTCCCCGGATTCTATACGCAACGCAGTTATTCCATGGCCGCCATGCCGTATCATACCGGGCACCTGATCACGGAACTCTACGGCCTGCTGCTGGACCTGACCATCCGCGCCTGCCGCTTTGAATGCGCCCAGGCCGATAAATCCAACTGCTGTGTGGTCGAACGCAGTGAACAGGCTGTTACCAGCCTGCTGGAAAATATTCCGGAACTGCGCCAGAGCATGAAACTGGACATCGAGGCTGCTTATGCCGGTGATCCAGCCGCTACTTCGTTCAGCGAGGTGATCCTGAGTTACCCGGGGCTGCGCGCCATCACGGTTCAGCGTTTTGCTCACCTGCTTTACCATGCGGAGATCCCGCTGATCCCGCGCATGCTCACCGAGTACGCCCACGCCCAGACCGGAATCGACATCCACCCCGGCGCCCACCTCGGCAAAGGAATGTTTATCGACCATGGCACCGGCGTGGTGATCGGCGAAACCTGTCATATCGGCAATAACGTCAAGATTTATCAAGGCGTGACGCTTGGCGCGCTGAGTTTTCCGAAAGACGCCTGCGGCATGATCATCAAAGGCAAGAAACGCCACCCGACGCTCGAAGACAATGTGACGATCTACGCCGGGGCCAGCGTTCTCGGCGATATCGTGATCGGACACGATTCGATCATCGGCGGCAATGTCTGGCTGACCGACAGCCTCCCCCCCAATACCCGGATCATGATTTCACCGCCTGAACAGAAAATCAGGACCAACGGCGGTTGAGGCATACCCGTGGAACATGTTCAGCGACAACTCCAGCAGGTTCGGCAGGCGGTGCGTGACGCGGCGCTTGCGGCCGGACGCGATCCCGCCGCAGTCCGGCTGATTGCCGTCAGCAAGACCTTTCCGGCGGAAGACGTGGCCGCAGCTTATCAAAGCGGTCAGCGCGCCTTCGGCGAAAACCGCGTTCAGGAACTCGAAACGAAGGCTCCGAAGCTGCCGAACGATATCGAATGGCATGTGATCGGCCATCTCCAGAGCAACAAAAGCGCCAAGGCATTGGAATACGCCGCGTGGATTCATTCGGTGAACTCCATGAAATTGCTTCAGCGCCTCGACCGTCAGGCCGGGGAAATGGGGAAACATCCGAACATTCTGATCGAAATCAATATTTCCGGCGAAGCCAGCAAATCCGGGGCCACCGTCGAAGAGGCCGAGGAGATGATCCGTTATAAACCGCGCAACTTGCGGATGGCCGGGCTGATGACGATGCCGCCGTTCGATGCGGACGAGGCGGAGCAACGCCGGATTTTCGGCGAACTGCGCAACCTTCGGGATCGCTGGGCGCAACAGTATGAGATTGAATTGCCGGAGCTTTCCATGGGAATGAGCGGCGATTTTGCAACCGCGATTGCCGAGGGCTCGACCATGGTCCGCATCGGCACCGCGATTTTCGGAAGGAGAAATTATGATGTTCAATAACCGTAAACTGAGAGTCCTGGTGGTGGGCGCCGGCGGTATCGGCGCTTATTTCGGCGGGCGTCTGGCCCAGAGCGGCAAAGCGGAGGTTTTCGTGGTCTGCCGTTCGGCCTATGCGTCCGTCATCGACCATGGCTACCGTATAAAAAGCATTGCCGGTGATTTCGATTTTATGCCGGCGGGCGTATACCGCACCCCTGCGGATTGCCCGGAAGAGTTGGATCTGGTCATTGTGACCACCAAGGTTCTGCCGGGAATCGACGTTCCTACCATGATTCGCCCCGTAGTTCGTGAAAACACCGCGATATTGCTGATTCAGAACGGATTGGGGATGGAGGAGGAAATGGCGGCCGCATATCCGGATAATCCGTTGCTGGGGGCCATCGCCTATATCGGTGTTTTCCGTGAGGGAGACGGGCGGATCACGCATCAGGGAAAACACCGATATAGGCGATGGC
>CALABZ010000025.1 GCA_937888615.1 uncultured Lentisphaeria bacterium
CGTATAAAAGCACTCAAAAAATATGTTGAAAACGGTGGAGCGCTTTTTGTAACAATTGACGTACCGGAGGAATTAGGTGAACTTCTTCCGGTACGCCTCGGAGAGAATGTTCAACCAGTAGACGGTGATACTGTATACCGGCCTGAAAGTGAAAATTTTGACCTGCTTCCGGCAAATTGGCAGGTATTTAATGCTTACCGGAAAGCTGAACTCAATGAAGGAGGCCGTGTTATATCCTCGATAAAAGATGCTTCGGGAAAGGATAAAGGCATTTTTATTGCGGAAAAAACTTACGGAAAAGGTAAAGTAATATTTTTAAATGCGCAGTGGGGTGTTCCAGTCGGGATCCGTAATTTTTCCAACTGGGCCTATATGCATGCGCTTTTTGTGGGGCTTGCGGCTGAAGCGGGAAACTTTAAGCTTGATATTTCCAAAAGTATAACTTATCCCGGGAAAAAACCGGACCGCAAAATGCTTGGAAAGCTCAAGGTGAAAATTAAAAAACATGTTCTTAAACTTACCGATACTCCGGATAATGTCAAAATTATCGGAAATACGGCTGTCTTTGCCGATAATATCAGGATTACAGCGAAACAGGACGGTTCACTTATGGTTTTTCACCCTGGTGCCGCCAAAGCGCTTCTCAGCCTTACTCCACCGACCATACTTTGTTCCGAAAAACAAGCCGAATTGACGTCAACAACCGCCGAAGCTGTTGATGTCAAAGAAGAGATCAAGGAAATCAAGGTAAATTGGACTTTTGCGGGGATTACCTCAACCGGAAATACCGCTGTATTTAATTACAATTCGCCAACCGGCAATAAGGCGGAATGGGAATTCAAGAGCGCTTCGTTGAATTTAGATGGATGCAAATTTTCGGGGATTGCCCAGCGAATAAAGATTATTCAATCGCCATTCCTGATCTCCTCGCTGAGTATTGCCGGTAAGATCTATCTTTCCGGCATTATGCGCAGAATGTCCTGTTATATGCCGCCGCGCGGGTATGCGGAATTCGATTTTTCCGGCGCGAAAGCCGCTTCTACCCACTGGGATTTTTTCGGAAGCGGGCAGCCATTTTCCTGGCTGGCCGGGCCCGCCGGTATTTATTCAGGATTTATTGCCAACCCATGTTCAGTTTCGGTCGGATTCGATATCAAGCAGGGAGAAAATGCGCTTAACTCAAATTTGTCGTTCAAATTCGGACGTGTGAAAGCACCGGTTGAAACTCCGTATTATTATCAAATGTTGGCGAAAAGTACGGAACACGGCAATAACGAGTATATCGCGATGTGGCAGTTTCAGCGGAAAAACCTGCGTGCCGTTGCCGGTCTTAAAGAAATTCCCGCCATTCCTATGGCTACTCATGTAAATACCTGCAACAGTCAGGAAAAAGAAAAATCGATAGCAGCCGCCGGCAAACTTGGATTCAGATACTATTTCCTGCCATATTGTCCTATCGCGCTTGAAGAGTTGGATTCCACGAAATGTATGGACGATTACGCCCTTATCGAAAAGTACGGAATGAAACCTTTCCCATGGACCCCTTTAAATTACAGCCATGGCAAAACCGAAAAAATTTATAATAACACTTCGTGGTATATACGTGATGAAAAAGGCAAAATTTACAAGTATTTCAACCATTATCCAGTGATAGATTTGGGCAACCAGGATTTTCTCGCATGGTATTATAAGCTGATGGAAAGAATAATCAATGCCGGAGTAGGAGGCATTTATTTAGATATGGGTGGCACGGCAGCGGGAAATGTAAATTTTGCCAAGCCGGAAAGCAAAGTCGGTCTTGTGTATCTTATTTCTGTTTTTAAATTCTTTAATGACAAAGGGATGCCGGTCGGCATCGAAGGGATGAATCCGCTTGTCCTTGACAATTACTGGTATCGGCGCAGTGAATATACTCCTCTCAATGGATACGAATTTGCGTTGCTTGGCACACTTTTAGGGACCAATCAGGGCGACGATCTTGCGCTGGATTTCTTTCGTCTTGCGATGTACGGCGCATTTCCCCGAATATCTATTGATGGTTATGCCAACGGTTTCGAACGAATTCCCGGGGAAACAAAGATGATTGAGCATATCGGAAAACTTCTGCCGCCCATTAATGCCGCGCTTGACGTTACCGGAATGCCTTATATTCGCGAGACTGAATTCGGAACAATGTGGGTAGGGAAAAATGGTGGTGCGCTTTTCTTCTGGGATGGAGCGGAATCGGTGACGCTTGATCTGCCGGAGGGATGGCGTATTCGCGATCAAAAAGGGAATAAACTCGAACAGGTCAAGCCGGATACAATTGTAATACTTGATGCTCAAAATAATAGCGAAGGAAATGAAGGAATAATGAAATAAGCTATTTCTTCATACCGAATTGCACGCCAAGGGTTAGTAAATGCCGATGAGCTTGCCGCTAAGAAAGTTAACGGCTGCGAATCAAACCGGATTCGGGCACGTAGGATCACGGCAGTTACTAACCCTTGTGATTGCACGCAAACAACAACCTGCGCCGGCTTCTTTCACGGCAAACAGACCTTCAGGAAAATCACAGATTATGAAAACGGAAAAGAACTACGATTTTATCCGGCGGCGCGAAATCATCCACCGTCCGCGGCGGCGTGATTTCGTCCGTCATCCCGGCACCACGGAAATCGAGCTTGATTCGAGCTGGCGCATCACGGTTCCGGCTAACGCAGTCGATTGTATTCTGCGGGCGGCGCGGGATTTTCAGGATTATCTTTTCACCAGTATGGATATCTCCGTAATTATCGAAAAAACTAAAAAAAACGTCAGTACACTTCCGGATAAAACCGTTCTTTTCGCATGGGATAAGACCATAACAAAAGGCTTTGTTATAGAAGTTTCCTCCGGCGGGATCAGCCTGCGCGCGGGAACGATTCGCGGCATACTCCAGTCGAGCATATATCTTGAGGATATGATGAACCTGGCCAATGCCCCGTTCGTCATCACCGGTACGCATCGGATTACGCCGCGACTGGTATGCCGTGAAGTTCATTCCGGACGCGGCATTGACGATTTTCCGGACAGCGAATTGAATCTGATCCTGCATGCCGGATATGATACGATTGTTGTGTTTGTTAAAGGCATCGACTTGACCAGCCGGGGGTATTGTGATTTGAATTCCCTTATCGAACGCGCCGCCGCTTACGGACTCGACACGGCTCTCTATAATTACATGGAGGCTTATAAACATCCGGACGACCCGGATGCCGAAGCATTTTACGATGACGTGTTCGGCGAATTCTTTCGACATGTTCACGGTGTAAAGTATTTTTCGCTGTGTGGCGAATCCCTGGAGTTTCCCAGTCACGACCCGGCTACGACCGGCAAGCCCTTCTCTCAAAGCATCACCGACGGCATTCCCGATCCGCGCCCCAGTCCGGGCTGGTATCCCTGTGAGGATTATCCCCGCTATCTGCGGTTGATCGAACAGGTCATTCACCGGGCCGCCCCTGACGTACAACTGTCTTTCAGTTCCTATAACTGGGGATATGCGCCTTTTGAACTCAGAAAAAAATTCCTGGCTGTCTATCCCGAACACTATGTCCTGCGAATGCCGTTTGAGAATTTCAAAATGATCAAACGGAATGGATTGTCGTGTCCCATTATGGACTATACCATATCCCAACCCGAACCCGGGTATTATTTCGAAAGTGAAGCGGAAGAAGCGCATCGGCACGGAATCCCGCTGGAGGTAATTTCGAATACGGCCGGTGCAACCTGGGATTTTGGTACAATTCCTTATGTACCGGCGCCTTATCTGTGGATTCGCCGGTTGCGGGCATTGAATTTCGCCTTGGAAAAATGGAAAGTCAACCGGTATTACGAGACGCATCACTACGGCTGGCAACCCAATGTTGTTACGGAACTCTGCAAGCGATACTTCGTCAACCCGCAAAATAATGATCTGGAAGATTTGCTGGATAAGCTTGCCGTCGTGGATTATGGCCGTGAGGCCGCACCATATATCTTGAAAACCTGGCAACTATGGAGCGATGCAATGGAACATTATGTCGCTTCCAACGAGGACCAGTACGGGCCGTGGCGGGTCGGACCGGCGTATCCGTTCATTTTCCAACCGAATATCACCCGAACCATGGGCGGCAAGGAAATTCGTTTCCCTACTTCTTCCCATGCTCATTTCGGATACCGGATCATTAAGACGCTGTATCAGCCGTATGAAAATGAAAACCAGTCTCCAGGACCAATGCGCTACCCGGTCGAACTGAAAGAGCTTGCTATGATGCTTGCCATCTGGAATGACGGTTTAAAGACGGCGGAAACCGCAATCTCCGTTACCCCCCGGGCAAAACGTGACAATGCAAAGCGACTGGCGGCCTTGGGCAGATTTATCCGCAATTCCATAATTACGGTTATCCATATCAAGGAATGGTGGCTGGCTAATGTCGCCCTGCTCGGTACTCCTGAACGGCAGCCGGCACTTCACCACCTGGATAAGCTGGAAAAAATTGCGTCGGCGGAAATAGACAACGCCCGGGATACAATCCCGGCAGTAGAATGTGATTCACGTTTGGGGTGGGAGCCCAGCATGGAATACGTATGTGACAAATGGCATCTCGAATGGAAAATACGTCAAGTGAAAAGTATGCTCACCGAAATTGAAACATACCGTAAAATAATTAAACTTTAAAAAGGAAATTGATACAATGAAATATGAATTAATGCTCCCTTATCAGATCAGAAAGGCCATTGATGAATCCTGGCCTGTAATCTTTGCTTCCGGCGTACTTGAATATCATGCGGAACAGTGCGCCGTAGGCACCGATGCATTGATCATAAATAAAATAGTTGATGAACTCGAAAGGGAAATGGATATAGTCGTGTTGCCTCCGCTGTTTTACGGGGTATCCAGTCATGCGGTGGCAGCTCCGGAAAGGAATGGTACGATCAATATAACTGCAAAACCTCTATATCTTTTGGGGAAAGACATTTTCAGGGGATTATTAAGGGTTGGTTTTCAAAATGTACATGTCCTATGCTGGCATCAATCTGAAAACTTCAAAGATGGCATGCCAACAGACCTTGCGTTGAAACTTGCGGCACGGGAAGCAATTTTTGAATTTATGGAAAAGGAAAAAGGCGAAGGCTGGTGGGGTGATCGTAATATGAAAGACTATTATGATAATCATCAGAAAGGAAAAGATCCTTTTGCCTGGATACGTTTTCATCCTATTCTTAGTGATGAAGTTCAAAAAAAATATTCCGGTGATCACGCGGGAATAGCCGAAACGTCTCTGTTGCTGGCTCTCTGCCCGGAGGCCGTGGACATGAAATATTGGAATAACAGCAACTGGTATGCTGAATCGGCGAAAGAATCATCTGCCGAATATGGCTTTGAATTTAAGGAAGCCATGAAAGAAAGTTTGCGCCATAAATTAAAAAACTAATATAAATTCAAGAGAAAAATCCGGTTCGCCAAACTTGATAAAAAAACAACGTGTCGGGCGTATATTCTGAACAGGAGTTTATGGTCCAAACAGGAGAAGAGGTAGAGAGAAGGTAAAAAAATGGTCGGGGTAACACGATTCGAACGTGCGACTTTCTGCTCCCAAAGCAGACGCTCTAGCCAGGCTGAGCTATACCCCGACGGAATGAGTAAATAATCTAAATCCATTTCCGAAATTAGCAAGCTTTAAACTTATTTTTTCCAGAAAAGAGATTCAGCGTCTATCAACCGGCAACCGGAAACACTCTGATTTGCGGCGGACAAGCATCAACTTGTCAGAAAATAGAAACAGTACCTCAAAGAGAATTGGGTTCGAATGCGTTCCTCTTCCGATATTCTCCCGGCGTCATGTTGAAACAACGTCGAAAAAAACGGTGAAAGTACGCACAGTCCGAAAATCCGAGTTTCCGGGACACTTCCGAAACAGAATGATGGTTGAGAACCAATTCCTTCAGCATACATTGAATCAGGCGCCGTTCGAAAAAACGCTTCGCCGATTCTCCGAACTGCCGCCGGATTTCACGCTGCAACGTCGAAGCGCTCAAGTTGATCCGGTCCGCCAGTTCCCCCACCCGGGCCTGCGCCGGCGGGACGCTCTCCAATTCCCTGAACAGCAGGGACAGTTGGTTTGACATCCGGCAATGCGAATCCAGCAACTCGTATTCATCGGCGTCGATGAACTGAAAAATTTCATTCCACCAGAGATTCTGCCATGCGGCCCGCGGCCGGGAGGCGAACTCATTGCCCGCATTCGGTTCCAGAACGAAATGCACCTGTCTCGTCCGCGAAAAAACCGGATAACCAATGCGGTCGGTCATGGAAAAATGCAGATAATA
>CALABZ010000026.1 GCA_937888615.1 uncultured Lentisphaeria bacterium
ATAAAAAAAGCCATGGACGCCGGTATCGCCCTCGACGGCATCGCCCATATCACCGGCGGCGGCCTTTATGACAATACCCCCCGGATCATGCCGGAAAACATCAACGTCGTTTTCGACAAAAACGCCCTGCCCGTACTCCCGATCTTCAAATTGATTGTGGAAAAAGGCAACATCGACGAACAGGAAGCCTATCGCGTGTTCAACATGGGCGTGGGCATGGTTTGGTTCGTCCCGGCGGCCGATGTCGAAGCCGCGCTGAAAATCTGCGCCGAATGCGGCTACACCGCCGCCGTGTGCGGAAAAGTCACCGCCGGCGACCGCAGCGTCATCATCAACTGAGCCTTCCGCTCATACCGGAGCCGTATTGTGAAAGGATTGTTCAAAAATCAGACGGAACGCCTGAAAACCGCCTGGCAGGGGTTCTTCGGCAAAAAAACGCTCGACGGCTTGCCCGGCAGCGCGGAGTTGCGCCGTTCGGCTATTCTGCTGATCGGTGGCATCGTCCAGTGCGGCGGCAGCGTCAACGAGCAAACCCGGGAAGCGTTCAGGAGTCTCCTGTCGCAGGATTTCCCGGTGCCGGAGATCGAAGAACTACTGGAACAATCCTCCCGTTGTACCCCCGAAGACCATGAACAACTGGCCCGGAAATTGAGCGGCATTTCCGCCGAAGGGCAGGAGAAAATCATCTCGGTGATGATCTCGCTGGCTTATTCCGACCGGCAATACGACGCCGACGAACGCCGCTATATCAACAAGGTGGCCGGAGAACTCGGCATCGTTCAGGAAGACGTCGATCAAATGGCCGTTCATATTTATAATGCGAACCAGAAAAAGAAACGACTGATCAAGTCCGGCGCGGGCATTGTCGCCGCCCTCGTGGTGCTCCTGGTGTTCATCCTCACCGCCACCTGGCTTCTTTCGCTGCTGATCGGGTTGATCCTGGCTTATATCTTCCTTCCGATGGAGAAATGGTACGAACACCATTTGAGCAAAGGCGGCTGGCTTTATTTCATTTCCCGCATCCTCGGCAACGTGTCCTCGTCGATCGACCGGTTCACCGCCCGTCCCGACCTGAACACCGAAGATCTACGCCGCAAGGAGCACGAACAACTGGTTTCCCGCGCCACCACCGCCACACTGATTACCGTCAGCGCCATGGCATTGATTATCGCCACATTCGTGGTTTCGACGTCCTACCGTTACGTTTCCGGGGGGCTCCGCACCGCTTATCAGGCCACCACGACCCAACTCCAGCACAAGGATCAATCGCAAGGCCAGGCCCAGACGAAGGAAGCGGATGAAACCTCTTTCGTCGACACCCTTCCTTTCAGCAGTAAAATCAAGGAGTGGACCGACAAGCTGGAGGAACAGAAGAGCCATGTGGAAAATCTCCCGATCATCCGCGACGCGATCGAACTTGCCACCACCGCCTTGAAGGACGAACAGTCCCGCAAAGAAATCTTTTCGTTCCTTATCAAACGAACCGGAGGCGTCGTGTCCATGACCGCCGGCATCCTTTACAACATCGTCATGTTCCTGCTGAATACCTTGCTGACATTTTTCTTTTTCTCGCTCCTGCTGCGCAAAATGGCCGGCAACGTCAACAACCAGGGCGACACCGCCGAGCAGCAGAGCGGCTATATCGTGAAAACCATCATCCGCAACGACTGGATGCCGAACCTCGACGAAAATTCGCTCGATGAAGCCCAGACCATCATATCCGAAGTCATCAACCGCCTCAAACTCTGGCTGCGGGGGTACCTGACTCTGGTGCTGATCGACTCCACGGTCTACTCCACCGTCTTCACCCTGATCGGGGTTCCGTACTCGGTTGTGTTCGGAATTATCGCGGGGATGGGGGTGCTGCTGCCGTACATCGGACCGGCTTTCAGCTGCTGCCTGACGGTACTGGCCTGCCTGGTCCTGGTCACCGGACAGTCCGTCATGCTCAAAATCGTGCTGGTGGTCTGCGCCTACCTGATTTATAACGGCGTCATCGAACAGTTCATCCTGTATCCGCGGGTCATCGGCGACCGGCTCGGCCTGACCACATTGGAAACCATCATCGTGGTATTGCTGGGAGCTCTTTTCGCCGGTATCTTCGGGATGATCTTCGCACTTCCGACCGCTTCCGTGCTCAAGTACCTGCTGAAACAGGTTTATACGTTCTGGAAACCCCAACCCGGACATCTCCCTCCCCCACCCCTATGCAGCGGCTAAAAAAATGCCTTGCACTTTCCCTTTTCAATTGCCGAACGAAAAATAAATCACGAAAAAGTCGGCTTAAATATTGAAAAGAACGGGGTTCCAGGCTATATTGTTCAGCCTGAATCTAATTTAAGGAACCCCATACACATGTCAGCTAAATCTGAAACTATTCTGGTACTGGATTTCGGTTCACAATACAGTCAATTGATCGCGCGGCGCGTCCGCGAATGCAACGTTTACAGTAAAGTGATGCCCTTTTCCACACCGTCCGAAAAAATCCGCGCCGAGGCTCCCGCGGGCATCATCCTGAGCGGTGGTCCCGCCAGCGTTTACGAAACCGGAGCTCCCAAGGTTGATCCCGGCATTTTTGAGCTGGGCGTACCGATCCTGGGCATCTGCTACGGCATGCAGTTGATCATTCACACCCTGGGCGGTGAAGTGGCCCCCGGCAGCGCCCGCGAATACGGCCGCGCGGTCATGAATATCACCGATCATTCGGATTTATTCAAAAACGTCAGTTCCACGCTCAAGGTATGGATGTCCCACGGCGACAAAGTAGTCAAGACGCCGGAAGGGATCGAGTGCCTCGCCCGTACCGCCAACACCGAATACGCCGCCATCCGCATCGGCGAGCGCCGCATTTACGGCATTCAGTTCCATCCCGAAGTCGTACACACCGACGAGGGTTCCAAAATTATTTCAAACTTCTGCCTCGGCATTTGCGGCTGTAAGGGCTCCTGGACCATGTCTTCGTTCATCGAACACACGGTAGAAGAAATCCGCGCAAAGGTCGGCGACAACCAGGTTATCCTTGGGCTTTCCGGCGGAGTTGACTCCTCGGTAGCCGCCGCGCTGATCCACAAGGCCATCGACAAACAGCTCACCTGTATTTTCGTGGACAACGGACTGCTGCGCAAAAACGAACGCGGCCGCGTCGAAGAGCTGTTCGCCAACAATTTCCAGATGAACCTGATCACGGTCGACGCCGCCAACCGCTTCCTGGACAAACTCGCCGGTCAGGATGATCCCGAAACCAAACGCAAGATCATCGGCCATGAATTCGTACAGGTGTTCGACGACGCCGCCGCATCCATTCCCAACGCGGTATTTCTGGCGCAAGGCACAACTTATCCGGACGTGATCGAGAGTGTGCCGATCAACGGCAACCCCTCCGCTATGATCAAGAGTCATCACAATGTGGGCGGCCTGCCCAAAGATATGAAATTTAAACTCCTCGAACCGCTCTCCGCGCTGTTCAAAGACGAAGTCCGCGAAGTCGGACGCCAGCTCGGCCTGCCGGAAGACGTGGTCATGCGCCAGCCGTTCCCCGGACCGGCTCTCGCGGTGCGCCACCTCGGCGCGGTCTCAAAGCGCACGCTGGATATCCTGCGTGAAGCGGATGCCATCATGGTCGAGGAAGTCAAGGCCGCCGATTTCTATTATAAAACCTGGCAGGCTTTCGCCATCTTCCTGCCCGTCCGGACGGTCGGGGTTATGGGCGACCTCCGCACTTACGATTATGTGATCGCGCTCCGCGTGGTGGAGAGCAGCGACGGCATGACCGCCGACTGGGTGAACCTGCCCGACGATCTGCTGCGCCGTATTTCCAACCGCATCATCAACGAAGTGCGCGGCGTCAACCGCGTCGTTTACGACATCACCTCGAAGCCGCCCGGCACCATCGAATGGGAGTAAGCCCATGATCGCGATTCTCGACTACGGCGCCGGCAACCTGACCAGTGTGCGTCTCGCTTTCGAACGAATCGGCGGACATGCGGAAGTCGTTACCGACGCGGCACAAGCCGCCGATGCCGACAAAATCATTTTTCCCGGCGTCGGCTCCGCCGCCAGCGGGTTGAAAGGATTCTGCGGGCGTGGTTTCGACCGCGTCCTGCGCCAAGCCGTAGCCGACGGCAAACCTGTGCTGGTGATCTGCCTCGGCATGCAGATGCTTTTCGAGAAGAGCGCTGAAGACGACGGCGTAGACGCGCTGAGCCTGTTGCCCGGCACGGTCGAACCGTTCGAGTTTCCCCCGGAACAACGGGTCAAAATCCCGCACATGGGCTGGAACGGCGTTGAATTCGCCCCCGGTCATCCGTTGCTGGACGGCATTAAGTCCGGTGAAGCGTTTTATTTCGTGCACTCATATTATGTCAAGCCGGGTACGCCGGACACCACCATCGGGCGCACCGAATACGCCGGTTTCGAATTCACCTCGATCGCCGGACGCGGCAGTCTTTTCGCCACTCAGTTCCACCCGGAACGAAGCGGACAGGCCGGTTTGCGCATACTGAAAAATTTCTTGGACTGGGATGGTAAATCATGCTGTTGAAACGCTTAATCGTCTGCCTGGACGTCCGCAACGGACGCGTGACCAAGGGCGTTAAATTCAAAGGCAACGTCGATGTCGGCGATCCCGTCGAAATGGCCGAACGCTACAGCCTGGACGGCGCCGATGAAATGGTTTTTTACGATATCACCGCCTCGGCCGAAAACCGTCCGATTGATATCGACATGGTCGCCGCCGCCGCCCGAAGGGTGTTCGTCCCGTTCACGGTGGGCGGCGGACTGCGCAATGTCGGTGATATGCGCGCCGCGCTCCTCGCCGGAGCCGACAAGGTTTCCCTGAATTCGCTGGCGGTAGACCAGCCGGAAATCCTGCGCACCGGTGCATTGGCGTTCGGTCGCCAGTGCATCGTGCTGGGCATGGATGCCAAGCGGGTCGGCGTTTCGGCGCAGTTCCCGTCGGGTTATGAAGTCGTGACTCGCGGCGGGCGGCATCCCGCCGGACTCGACGCCGTGGAATGGGCGAAAAAAGCCGTGGACCTCGGCGCGGGCGAAATCTGCCTGAACGCCATCGACACCGACGGCATGCGGACCGGTTACGAACTCGAAATCACCCGCAAAATCGCCGACGCAGTAGGAGTGCCGCTCATCGCCTCCGGCGGCGCCGGAACCGTCGAGCACCTG
The DNA here is from genome assembly GCA_937888615.1 of uncultured Lentisphaeria bacterium. Lineage (GTDB taxonomy): Bacteria > Verrucomicrobiota > Lentisphaeria > Victivallales > Victivallaceae > UBA5239. The sequence goes on from CALABZ010000026.1 coordinate 5,179, forward strand.
GCCGACGCATTCGAAAAAGCCCATGCCGACGCCGCGCTCATCGCCTCCATGGTTCACAGCAACGAATTCACCTGCGCCGGCATCAAGAAGGACCTGGCCGATACGTATCATATTCCGGTCCGGCTCTAATCAGTCTCAACGTCGCGGGGCTTTTACGCAACCCGCGGCAACATTCTGTTTTATTAAAAAAATGTTGATTTTTTCCAAGGTATAACGAAATACCATCTTGATATTTCGTTATACCGCTGTATAATAGATAATGAAGAAGCAACAAATAACAGAGAAGGTGCATTGTGGCAGTCAGAATCAAAGATGTCGCGGATTACTGCGGGTTGTCGCCGGGAGCCGTCTCCCAGGTGCTGCGCAATAACGGACACCGGATTCCCGAAAAAACCCGGCTGAAAATTCTTGACGCTATCGACAAGCTGGGATACCGTCCCAACAATCTGTCGGTGGGACTGCGGCAGAAACGGAGCAACCTGTTGTCGCTGATCATTCCGTGGAACAACCCGGAACTGATGGATACGGTGGAGCAGGAAGCGTACCGCCACGGGTTCCGGCTGATGGTGAACTTCACCACCAGCCCCGATGCGAACCGCGAGATCGCACACCTCGACAACGCACTGGACTGGCATGTGGACGGCATCATCTGGCTGCCGTTCGCCAACCTTGAAAACTACCCGGAACGCCTGATCAACCGTCTGAAAACCAGCAATACCAAGCTTATTTTCCTCCAGCGCCGCCTGCCGGAACTGCCCGGCACGCTTGTCGGCACCGACTATCGGCAGGGGATCTTTGATGCGGTCAAATACATTGCCGGGGAAAGCGGCTACTCCAAAATATTGTACCTGCAAAGCGGTTCTCCCTTTGAAATACGGGATCAGCGTCGAAACTATTTCAAGGAAGCGGTGGCCAAGTACGGCCTTGATTATGAATGCGTATCGTTGCTGAATTCAGATTCGCCGCCGGCAGAGCGAAGCCAAGCCACCGATATTCTGATCCCGCTGCTTGAGAATCAAAAGCAGCCGGTTGTCTGCCTTTGCGATAACGATTGGCTGGCCCTTGAAGTTCTGGATGTCGCTCGAAAAAAAGGAATTGACATCCCCGCCAGAGTCGGAATCATTACCATCAGCGACCATCTGCTGTTGGGCCATGTCCGGTTGAGCCAGGTCACTTTCCCCAAGCTTTCCGCCTTGCGCATCGATTATGCGGCACAGGGAAAACTGGCGGTGCAATACATCGCCAATATGATCGACGATAAAAAAGAAAAGGATATATTACTCCCGCTTCCATTATTCATAAACCAATCAACACAAAGAATAAATGCATAAGGAGCCAAAAAATGAGAAGACAAAAATTCACACTTATTGAATTACTCGTTGTGATCGCCATCATCGCCATCCTGGCGGCAATGCTCCTCCCGGCTTTGAACGCCGCCCGGGAAAAAGGACTGGCGGCGAAATGCATAGGAAATCTCCGTCAGCTGGGCAATGTCGTTGATTTCTATGCCGACGCTTATGACGGTCTTTATATTCCGAGCGCCACTCAAAACGCCAAAGGCTATTCCGTATTCTGGACACAGGTCATCCGGGACTTCGATCCCAACACCGATTACGACAAGCCCGGTTCAATCATTTATTGTCCGAAAGCCGAATTTCAGCCCACAGCCAGTGCCCGGCGTTATTTCCCGAGTTACGGAGCCATGCGCTATGGGGTTTTCGCCTGGCGTACCGGACAGACCGCTTTCAGCGTCAGCGGAGTCGGAAGCACCTACCCGCCGGCGAAAGTAACATTTCTGAAGCATCCATCCCAGACCCTGATTCTGGCAGACGTTCATCGTGCGTCAACCCCGCAATACGGTTATTATTATATTGATAATGTGTCCTATACGGGCTCAGGATTCTACGGTCGACATGGGCAAATGGATAATATCGTCGCCGCCGACGGCAGTGTCAGCGCAAAGCCCGCGGCCCAACTGGACCAATGGCGCCAGTTAAGCTCGTCCAGCACTGCTTATATCCCCAACTCCGGCGGATTGCAGTTATGCAAAGGCGAATTCAATTTTTAATCATAACAACTGGAGTATTATTGCATGAAATACCGTATGTTTCTATTCGTTATGCTGGCCGTTTTCTCACTGACCGGAGCTGAGTTCTGCCATAACTTTTCATTCGAGGAACCGGACGCCGCCATCACCGATTCCGGTCCGGCCAAGCTCAAAGGCCTTTACCATCCCAGCGCCGACCGCGACAACGACACCCCGGAAACCACCGATCCCAACCGCTACCACAAACCCGGCGTGGCGGGCAATGCCCTGTTCTTCACCGCCGAATACCAGAGCTACGGCGTCATTGACAATTCCCGAATGACCGAAGATATCGACACGCTCTACCTGAAGGTTTACGTCAAAAGCCAAAACAGCAAAATGCAGGTCATCGTCGGCAACAAAGTGGACAGCCAGAAGAACGGGTACGCCCTGATGCGCCGCGCCAACAAATGGCTTTTCCAATACGGGGACGGCCAAAAAAGCTACCGGGCCGAAGCCCCCATCAAAGCCAAGACTTCAGGCTGGATTTGCCTTGAAATATATTTCAACCGCGGCCAGGTACGGATTCTGGAAAATGGACAGGAAATACACCATTCCAGCTTCCCCGGCAAAGTGATCGCCG
>CALABZ010000027.1 GCA_937888615.1 uncultured Lentisphaeria bacterium
CGCCGTTCACCGGCCCGTGGGACCTGCTGGGCCTCGATGATATGGGAATGGGCGGTAGCGATATCCTACAAACGTACAGCAGTAAGAGTTCTGCCAGTCTGACGCTGGCGGTTTCGATGAACTGGGATAATGCGTATAGCTGGGATCAGATAAAATCAAACGGGCAGGTCATTAAAAATTTGAACTGGGGTCGTTTGATTGATGATAATAACATCAGCGGTAAAAATTATCCGGACGGCGATCCGATCACTGGTACGTGGACACCCTTCACCGGTGACGTATGGTGGCCCGCTGACGGCATCTTCAAGCGCCGGGAATGGAAAAACGAGACTACCGGGATGTATTTTGCGGAGATGATGGGGGGGCCTTACTCCGAACGCGGCCTTATGCAGGCAAACGGATCAATGTTTATGCAGAGACCGGTCCCCCCTGATTTTAGCTGGTGCCAAGGAACCGACGTATCTAACGTTCATTACTCCTGGGGAGCCTGCTGGTTTCCGCATTACCGGGCTCGTTCTATTGTTATCGTCTCCGGCGGGACAGGATATGAGATAGGTGATATCATACGCGTCAATTACAGCCTGACGCAGTCCTGGTCTCTCATTAGTGGTGATTATCCAGAGATATATCTTCATACACATTTAAGAGCCATTAATCTTGTTGTAACCGCCGTCGGCGAAAACGGGGCCGTAACGGGAGTAAGTGACCTTTGCTACTTTTCCCTTGGTGCAAGTTATAATCTTGGCGGCGGCAGCAGCGAGGACTACTGGGCCGGAGATACCTTCCTTAAAGATTTTCCTGATGGTACTGTATCGCCCGAGGCCATACCTTCCTCGATATCCGCGTCCATAATTGCGACTAATAGTACATCGGGGACCGAGTTCGCTTGTGATATTCACGGCAAAGTTCCGGGCGAGTCGATGGATTACGAGCCCTTATTCGGAGGAGAACGCGAGATTTATTGGTTGTCGTCTTACGGTGAGGACAATGCTAATGGAGCAGAGTATTTGCCGAAAATCTACGAGCTCTACAAACTCACCACCAGCTTAAGCCCAATCGCATAAGGAGATACAATATGTTTACTGCAAAAATCAACGAAAAAGATGTCCCGTTTCACGAAAATACGGTCGGTGTCTTAGCGATGGACGCGGACGGCACCGTCGTCAAACGGATCACGCTTGCCGAAAACCAACTTGCTGGTATCGCCAATTTGATACTGTTCCGCGCGAAAGCAGACCAGACAGTTGACGTGATCACCACCATTCCGAATGAAATCGAACAACAGTGACGGAGGAATAAACAATGACGACTCAAACCGAAGTCAAAATCTTGTCAAATCGCGTCCAGGCAAGGAGATTAAACCTTTCCGGCCCCGACGAATATTGGAACGGCTGGTCCGCTGATCTGGCAAAAATCTGCAACGGCTACGGCCCGGATGCGTGGCCCGAAGTCGCCCGCGAAACATTGACATGGATTTACCGAAGCATGGAAATATCCAGCCAAATCCATGATGTTCGTTACGAACTGTCGGACGGCACGGAAGAAGGTCGCGAGATCGCCGATGACGAAATGCTCGGCAATATGCGCAAAGAAGTGGCGGCAGGCTATCCGTTATGGAAAATCTGGCGTTGGGGTCGTCGCGGGCTGGAAATGGCAAAAGCCGATGCCGCATGGCTTGCGCTGCGCCAATTCGGCGAGGAGGCCTGGATGACCGCCTATCACCAAAGAACCGGCGTCGATCAGCCGGACGTGACATAATGAAAGACCTGTTCGACACTATAGCGCCTTCGCCGAACCGACTGGCGGGCAGAGGGAAAAAGCCTTCGGAGAACTACGTCTGCAAGGGCTGCTCGTACCTGTCACTGAAGGTGAGTCGATGCTATAAGTGGGGAGGCAAGTGCAAGCCGGACGATCCGAGCTGCGCGTTCTATACAACACTGAAACGTAAAGGGAGATGCGAATGACTCAAAAGGAACTGAACGAACTGGCAAGCCTGATTGCTGTCAAAATCAAAAAGGACTGCGCCGCTTGCCCCTTTTCCCGGATGCCGCCCGAACAATGTGAGGCAGTTTATGAGCTGGCGAATGGATACCTCATTGGAAAAAAGACGCTGTGGAAAACCATCATCGCCACCCTGACAGGGCTATTAATCGCATTGGTCGGATATGGAATCCTGTACCGAATTCTCGAATTCACCAAAAAATAAAAAGGAGATCAAAACAAATGAAATTCAGAAAGAAACCTGTTGTGATTGAAGCGGTGCAGTGGAATAAGCCGGTAAACGGCAAACCCTTGTACTCGTATGAATGCACTGACCACCCCGCTGTGCGTCCTACCGGCTCTATAGAGATTCATGAGTTATGCGGTACTAATGGGTGCTCCAAAGAGCCGCCATACTGGAACTGGTGCGTGATGGGGATCATTGAAACTCTGGAGGGCAAACATGTCGTATCGCCGGGTGATTGGATTATTACCGGTGTGAACGGTGAGCACTACCCCTGCAAGCCGGATATCTTCGAAAAAACCTATGAACCCGTGGAGGGTTGACAAATGAAAAATTTTCTTGATTTCATTCTGCTGGCTGTTGTGACGGTTGGTATCTGTTTGTTTATGTCTGGTTGCGTCAACAAACAACTTGCCGAATCTTATTCGCAATATCTCGACACTGCCGGGACCGAATATCTGCAATATGTGGAAAACGACCCCGCGCTAACCGATGACGACAAGGCAATCCGTCACGGCAATCACGATCAAGCGGCAGCCACAGTGAAGAAATTTCGAGAAACGAAGTGGAGTTGGTAACATGATTGATCAAGTTATATCAAAGGAAGAATTCAGTGGATTAGTCAAAGAAGAGCTGACCGGTTTGCTCGAATCTGCAAGCGCGGAATATGCGGAACCCCTGCAGAAATTATCGCTCCAGTTCGCCGAACAGTATTACCGTTACTTGAACGGGACGACCGAAGCGGACCGAAAGCGATCCGAGGCCAATATCAGGCACATCAAAGCCACGATGGCGCATATCAGCGCTGGCATGGGCTTGGACGTAACCGACCGCATAATCAAAATCTGTACCACTGTTTTGTCTATCGCTGCTGCGGCGGCTGTCAAAGCTATCATCTAAAACAAAGCCCTCGCGGATAATTTCCCGAGGACTTTTATATTGACATATATTTAGCATAAAAGCACTAAAGAGTATTTTAAAATTCATAACATTCTTATTATGAACATAAAAAATCTTGCCTTCTAAGCAGGTGGTCGCAGGTTCGATTCCTGCCCGGCGTGCCATTCTTTTTTTTCATTCATACCCCCCCTGTCGTAAACATTTACAACGTGTTGTAACGAAAGGATATACGAATTTCGGCATTTCCGGGCGAGCCTCTGAGTAAAACTATTAATCGCCTCTTCTCCGGTTTGGACCATAAACTCCTGTTCG
>CALABZ010000028.1 GCA_937888615.1 uncultured Lentisphaeria bacterium
CCCGCGATTTTGGAAATCGCCGATGGAAACGTGACCGTGGTCGTGCCGTCGCCGGATTTGACGTAGAGTTCGTAGATTGCGCCCTGCGCCAGGCGGAATTCCCGAAACTGGTTGATGTCCGCGACCGACTTGGGCAGTTGTCCTGCGTAAACGGTGAGCGCGCCGCCGCAAAGCAGGGCGAGCGTGAAAAATTTATTCTTTTGCATGGTGATTATTCCTTTCAATTCTGTTGTTCTTTGCAGGTGAAGTCGGAGACGATGAATGGGTAGAGCGCATTCTTGCCGAGATCGAAGTTCACGCTCAAACTCATGGTGATGTCGAACTTGACGACCGAGCTTTCCCGCTTTCCGTCGCTCAAACTGGAACGCAGAAGCTGTCCCTCGATTTCCACGAAGGATTTTTTACTGTCCGCTTCCAATACCTTGATCCGGAGGATCTCGACCTTCTGGTGAATATCCCCGGCGCCGAAGGCCGCAAGATCGGCTTTCAGAATGTCCAGCGCCTTATTCCGGGCGGCACCGACATACATCTCGTCGAACAGCACCGGACGGTCGAGCCCATTCGGATTGCGCATGAAAAGCGCATCCGTCGCCAGCCGCGCCGTGTATTCGTAGAGCCGGAGCAACTGTTCCCTGTCGGCATACTCCGTAATGTGGAAAGAGTTCCGGCCGTCCAGAATGATCAGGCGGTTGTTGTCCCGAAGCTGATACATCATCCCCGGCGTAATCAGGGCAAACACGAAATAGACGATCAAACCAAGCGTCAGCAGAAGATTTTTCCCTTTGTAGGAAATATTACTCATCCCGTTCCTCCTCCCAGTAGCGCATTCCGGCGACTTTGAACGGCAGTTCCCGGTCGGATGCGCTTCGTTCCAGACGCATCATCAAGGCAAAGTCGCGTTTGTGCAGATAGGCGTGCCCGAAGTAGATTCCGTTGCGGAGCAGTACGCCCTTGACGAGCGCATGATACCGCCCGTTAACGACGGCAATTTCAACCTTGGCGGACGTCACTTCCTGAAATACTTTGCGGTCATCAAACATCTCCTGCGTATCGTTGAGATAACCCTTGGCCTGACCCTGGCCGCGCTTGGTGAAAACAAACGCGATTGCCCGTTCGCCGCGAACGTCATACCGCCGCGAAAGCAGCGCATAAGTTGCCCGAAGCGCCACATCTTCGATTACCCGCCGTGATTCCACCGGTGCGGAATTGCCGAGATAGACGGAGTGATCCCGCGCCAGCACAATCACCCGGTCCGGCATCGTCATATACTGATAGGCGAAAAACATCCCCACCAGCAAAGCGACGAGGCAAAAGAGGTGAATCGCAATCCAGAAGCACATGACTTTCCGTTCATGGCTGACGAGTTCGTACATATCCTTTTTCTTTTCATATGCCATAAAAAATCACCTTCCCTTTAAGCTTTTCCGGCGGCGGCGCGAACGGGAAAACCCGTTCACAACCACCCATAAACGGAGAAGAAATATGAAAAACGTCATCATTTGGTATCTCCTTTCCCGCCTGGAGCCGGAGGAATCGGAGCCTTTCCGCCGCCAACCTTGCCCGCCATTCCTTTTCCCGCGCCCTGTCCGGCCTTGACCACGGACATGACATTGGAAGCGGTATTGAGCGACAAAGCCAGCGCATTACCGATCCCTGCGCCCCGGAAGAGGCTGATGCACGCCCATGGAATACCGACGTACATCACCACACAAAGCAAGGTGAAAACGCAGGCGAACGCGACCAAAGCCCCGATGGCTCCGGCGGCGACCACGATCGCACCGGGTGGCGAAGCCGCCAGCACCGCCAATGTTCCCGCCGTTGCGCCCGATGCTCCGACCGCGGCGCCCGCGGCGGCGGCCATTCCGGTATGTTCCCACAGTTGACAGATTGTCCAGATCATCGTCAAGTCGCCGAAAATCATGCACAACGGCGATACGACGAATCCGAAGGTCATGGTGAGAAAATTCACCCCGATGGATTTGGTTTCCGGCACGGTCAGCATGGCGATGAAAATCGGCGACAACGTCTTGAGGATCAGGAATAAGCCGCAGATGACCAGAATCATCAGATCGCGGATGCACTTTCCGATCCAGATGCCGCCGCGATAGGTCAGATTTGCAATCCCGACCACCACCGCCTCGTACCACGAACCGTCCACTTCGACGGAAAGCATGACCTTGACCGATTCCTCGACCCGGCGTCCGGCGTCAAGTCCCCAGCTCAACATGCCCTTGAAGAGTTTGTCAGCCATCGCCGGAAACACCGCGATCAGCACCACCGCCAACAGCACGCCCGCGAGGTATTTCACTCCGAGATATTCCCCGAACTGCTGATAATTCCGGTAAACCGAAAGGAAGATCAGCAGCAGCGCGAAACAAATACAGATATTGTGCATCCGGTCGAGCGTGTCGAGGATTACCTGATTGACGTTTTGAAATGTTACATTGCCCGACATCTTTCGCCTCACCGGGACAGAAATTGCTCAATGAAGTTATTGCCGACCGATCCCTTGGATTCCAGGGCCGAAACGCCGGATTCATTGATTTTGCGGGCGTCGTAAATCGCCTTGGCCTTTTTCAAATCGGCTTCGTCGAGCCGCAGATTTTCCGAATACATCTGCTGTGCCACCATCGCGGAGTGCATGGTCTGCGTCGCCAGCATCTGGCCGAGCGTATTCGACTGCCAGATACCGTTTTTGTAGGCGGCGTGCTGAATTTCCGTCTGGTTGGAATTGCGGACGTTGAAGCGCTGATCCTCCCGGTTCAAGTCCTGCAGTTGGAGCAGGGCTTTCGGTCCCCATTCGGACATGAACTTATGAACGGCGAGCGCGCCTTTCTGAGTTTCCGCCAGATTTTCCGAACGCCGGATGTCCTCGTCGGCCAGCGCGTAATCAATCTGCCGGAGCATGTATTCGATGCTGCCGGTATTTGCCACCTTGGAATTCGCCATGTCCAGCGCTTCACGGGTGATGTTCAGCGCGGCGGTGATCTCGTCCTCGTGCCAGAATTCCTTGTTCATATAAGCGACCAGCTTTTGCGGATCGCCGATGTAATTGGAGATCGTAACCGCCGTATCGTACATATCCTTGCAGGTCGAATAGGTGTCTTGCGCGACCTTCAGGGTATCAATGCCGGTTTTCAGGATTTCACCCGTTTTCCCAAGCTGGGCAATCTGGTAGTCCAGATCCAGTTGCTGATAGAGCTCATCCTGAATCGCCTTGACCGTGTTATGGATGTAGGTCACGCTGTCGTGAACCGGATAAAACGCCTGGACGAACGGCGCGCACGCCGCCAGCAGAAGCATGGCCGGAAGTTTTGATTTTTGCATAAATACCTCCTATTCCGTTACTGAAAGGTGAATGGAATCCGGGACGCGTTTTACGCCGTCGGCGGGATACTGAACCGGCAATTCGTAAATGCGGCTGCGCTGAACTTCTCCGTCCTCCGCCTGGTGCATTTTCTGATAGAGCCAGTAGAGTTCTTTGGCCGAATTGGAGCGCCCAAGGTCGTATCCGGCCTTGTACTCTTTGGCTTTCTCGTCTTTGAACCCCTGTTCGATGAACTGACCCAACAGAAATGATCCCGCGGCAGCCGCCCCGGTCACGACGAGTTTCGTTCCGTCGTCCTCGTCCCTGGCCGCATAAGCCCCGGCAAGCGCACCACCCAAACCGAGTGCCGGAGCCAGCAGACTGGAGGCTTTGGTTTGGGCAATCTGCGTCGCGGAGCAGCCGCTGAACAGCGCCCCGATACTTGCCGCCGCAATAACCGTTAAAATCAAGTTTTTCATATGTTTTTTATCCTTTGCGGGGTTAATTGAGAATCGAATCAAGCGCGGTATCCGGGCTGACGCGCAGATCGCGGGAATCGGCCGGCACCTCCTGCACCTGCCCATTCGGCAGGCTGTAACCGGTGGCCGTACCGCCGGTGGAAAACCGCTGCTGATAGGCGATGTTATTGATCGTTGAACGCAGGTTTTCGAACTGCGTATCGGTTTCGAATTTCATCTTTTCAAGCTTGTCGGCAATCGTTTTGTCAAGGTTGCCTATCAATTCCTTATGGGAAATATCCATCGCTTCGATCAGGGCTTTGAGTTCGCCGTCACCGGTCTCGCGCTCGCTTCGCAATGCATCGACGAAAGCCAATACTTTGGCGGTCAGGTCGTCCAACTGTTTCTGAACTGTCGCGGTCTGATTGGCGGTGTCAAGTTTCGCCTCTTCCAGAAGTTTCAGGTATTTCGCTTCCGTCGCCAGCAGATCGTCCTTTAACTGCTTGATCTGCAGATCGGTGGATTCCCGCAGTTTCGCAAGCTCCGTTTTGAGCAATGCAAGCTCTTTTTCGTGTTCCGCGAATTCGGATTCGTTGTGCCGGATTTCGATGGCGAATTCGATATCCGTGAGTTCGTTCCGAAGTTTCAGGAGTTCCGCCAAAAGCCGGGTGCGCGTTTCCTCTTTTGCGGAAATATCCAGTCCGGCATTCTGCATATCCTGAATTTCCAGGTCAAGATCGGCTATTTCCTTTTCTTTCACCTGAATCTGCTTCTCGAAATCCTTTTTCAAGGTTTCCAGTTTTTCATCGGAATAGACGGAATACCTGATCCGGTTTTCCAGATTTTTCAGCCGCTCGGTCACGGATTTATCCAGCTCGGTAATCTGAAGCTGAAGATTGTCGATGGCTTCCTGCGTGGATTTCTGATGCGCGGCCAGTTCGTCTTTGACGGTGGTAAGTTCGAGGTAAATCTTTTTGACCTCGTCGTCCAGTTTGTTCACCGTGTTGTCGATTTGATTCTGAAGACTGGCGACATCCTTGATGTGCCGGGCTTCCAGATTGGAAATGTCGTCTTTAACGTTGGCGATTTTTGCGTCGAGGGCCTCCGATTCCGCCTTGTATCCGGCGTCGACTTCGGCGATTTGCTTTTCAATCGCTTCCTTGTCTTTTTCGTGCGTGACCTTCAGGATTTCCATCCGGGCGTAATAATCCGCCTGTTTTTCGCGCAAATCGGAAATCTTTTCATACAAATCCCGGTCGGTCACGGAGAGTTTTGCAATTTCGTTCTCCAATTTGCTGTTGACGTTTGCCAACTGCGATTTCAAATCGGCAACAGAATCTTTATATTTGTTGTCCAGCGTGAGCATATCCTGCCGGAGATCGGCAACTTCGGTGTCGATCTTCTCCTGCAATGCCGCCTGAGCGGTAGCAAGATCCTTTTGCAGAGCCGCCATATCCCCGGAATGAGCCTCTTTGAGATTGGCGAGCGTGTTCTGCTGGGCCAGCTGCTGAAGACGGAGCGCGTCGATCTGTGCCTTGAGCTCCTGGTCGCCGTCCGCATAATCCCGCGCCATCTGCGCCAGATCGGAACTGATCGAATCCAGTTTCGCATTGATTTGCGACACCTTGTCGGCATAAGTCGAATTCAGATGGTTCATCTGCTGCGTGAGCTGATTCACATCGGCGGAGTGTTCGGAACGAATCAGCTCGGTTTTGGCATCGATTTGATTTTGAATCGCCGCCACATCATTTTTGTGTTGCTGTTCGGCCAGATTCAACTGCTGCTGAAGTGCGGTCTGGTCCTTTTCCAACGAGGAAATCAGCGTTTTCAACTGCTGATCGGCGGCAATGAATTTGGCGTCCATCGCGGACAGTTCTCCGGTGATTTGGGTCATATCGGCTTTGATGTCCGCCACTTCCATCGCATATTTGGAGTCCAGATTGGATATCTTGAGATTCAGCATCTCGGCGTCTTTTTGATACGTCGTCTTCAGGATTTCCAACTGCGCCAGATATTCCGCCTGTTCCCGTTCCAGTCGCGCCACATTGTACTGCAAATCGGCGGCAAGATTGTTGATTTCGTTTTTGAAATCCTGAATCTGCTTCAAAAGTGCCGCCTGGTCGGTATTGTGCTTGGTAATCGCATCGTTGAGCTGGGTTTGGAGCGTGTTGATCTGACTTTGCAATTCCGCCGTTTTCGTGTTCAAGGCTCCGGTCAGTTCATTGCGCAAGGCATTTAAATCGGCATTCAACTGTGTCTGCAATGCAGTCAGGTCGTCGCCTTGCGCATCCCAGACGATACAGATATAGCTTTTGATGATTTTTTGATCGTAGGTATTGCCCAAACGGAAGGAATATGTTCCGGCTTGCGAAAGCGCACCGGTGTAAAGGAATGGGAACATATCCGCCGCGGCACTGTCGCCCGCTGTAACATAAAATGAGGTCGAAGTACTCAATTCAGTACCGTTCGGATGATACAGCGTCATGGAAAATCCCATATTCGATCCGCCCTGATAACCGTACCCGGTGGCGATAAAAGTCGCCGTCATCCCGACATAATCCTGCGGAATGGTTACGTTTGCCGTATTGCCGGATGGATTACCGTAAATCACTTTGGTTGCAAAGCAATTCGCTCCTGCCAGCATCATCACAACCAGCATCGGAAGTAAAAAATTTCGTTGCATAATAGTTGTTCCTTTCAAAATGAGTGTTGTTTGAGAATTTCATGAAAAGCGATTTTGGCTTCTACCACCAGCGGCGACGCCCGTTCACCGCCCATGCACTCCAACTTGTTCAGCAAGCGGAACAGCCGGTTATCCTCGTTCAAAAGCTCCGTCGCCTGCAATAGCCGTTCCGCGAACGCGAGTTCCGGATGTTTCGCTGAAAGTTCCTTCAGTATCCGTGTCAGGCGGCTGTGAAGTTCGCCGCTGGTGGCCGCCGCCGCGAGAATTGCGTTTGAAGCGTAATTGCGTCCGACACCGACAATCGGCCACTCCGCCCGCTGTGCGTAAAGCAAAAAACTGGAAAAACGGTTATTCACCGGCAGATGTTCCGGTGCGGGAAAGTTCATGATGTTCCGCTTGGCCTCGTCGGAAAGCGCAATGTAGTTGCCGATCAGGTCCAGTTCCGCCGCGTCGGTGTTTTTCAAAAAGAGAAACATCTTGCTCTGGGTCATGATGATCTGTCCCACGCCCGATTGCGCCATCTGCGCGATGGACTGCGTGATCGTGATTGCAACACAGTTGAATTTCCGGAACTGGGCGTAGGTCTGTTTCATGATTTCCGGGGCTCCGGGAATCAGCAGGAAGCGCGACGCCTCCTCAAATAGATACGCTTTTTTGGCCGAACGCGGCATGTTGATGATCTGATTCTTCACCAGATTGTTGATCGCAATCCCGACCAGATTTTTGAGTGCGTTGCCCGATTGCGCCATCTTGCCGAGTTCGATGTGAATCCACCGCTTCGAAAGATCAATGGTCGTTTCGCCGTCGAACAGACACCCTTTGCCCGATTCGATGCCATACACCGCCAGCCGCGCCGCAATCCGGTTGGTTTCACTCTTTTCCAGATTGGAAAGAGTGGTTTCCCGGATCGCCTCGACCAGTTGGGAGTGATACGGCATGTCGCCTTTTTTCATGAACGCATAGGAAATGTTCCGGAGTATTTCCGGATCGTCGATGATGCAGTCGTTGATCTCCTGAACCGTCCATGACCCGTATTTCTCCTTGACTTCCCGTTCAAAGCCTTCCAATTCGGAATCCTCTTGGGCGAGGATGTCCCGCAACTCGAAATAAGCGTCCTGCGCCGTATTCTGATCCGGCGGCAGTTTCGGGATGATCGCCTCAATGGTCAGGCTCATCCGGGCGGCGAGTTCCAGCTCGTTCCGGTGGCCGGAACGCCACTCGTTGTAGGCATCGCTGTAGACCGCCACAACATATGGGGTGATAATGGCGGCCCGGTCCTGAATCTTTTCGAGGTCGGAACTCTCGCCGCACATCGCCGTCAGAAAAGTCGTGACGAACTCAATCTGCGCCGGTGAGAGCGGCAAGCCGCCCGTATCGAAATAATTCAACGTCAAATCCGCGCTCGGATCAATCACGATGTACTGCGCCTCATCGCCGTAAATCCGGGTCAGGTTGAAGTAACTTCCGCCCTCTTCAATGATCACCACCTTGGCGAATTCGTAAAAACACTGCGACAGGATCGACACGAAGTTCACGGACTTGCCGGAACCGGTCTGGCCGAGGCACAGCGTGTGCTGTGGCGTGGGACCGTCGAAAAACGAAAAGGTCATCAGATTTCCGTGATCCCCTTCAAACAGGATGCTGCCGTCTTTTCCCTTGCCGGTGAACGAACTCGAAAACGGCAGCATCGCCGCCAGCGGACGGTGCATGCAGTCCAGCAGCGCGTCGCGCCGTGGATAATACAGATATCCGGGCAGTGTTTTCATGAAGTTGTGCAGGCTCTGCAAGCCGAGATCGTAGGATTCAAGGCTCGTGAACATGGAAGTCGCCGCCTGTTTCAGAATCGTCGAATCGCTCTGGAGTTCCGCGAGGTCACGGTTCCAGGTGTGGATAACGTATTCAATCTTCAGCGGGAAATCCTCGCCTTTGCCGAGACGGTAGATGTGTTCGGTCAGTTCATCCAGTCCGGCGGTCGCCGCGACTTCGCTTTCTTCCTCCAGCAGGTCGGCGCGAACCCGTTTCCAATGCTTCTGCTTTTCCTCAATGGTCTTTTCGACGTCCTGCGGTTCGATATTGACTGCAATCGTCAGATTTTGAAGATCGTTTTCCAGAAGTTTCGAACCGTAAAACGGCACAAGATCGGTTTTGGGGAAATCGTGAAGCGTGAAGATATTGTGGAAATACCCGTCGGAAGTAAAACTCGCGTGGCCCGGTTCGGACGACGTTATCCCCGCATATTCGCAGGAGTAAATCTCCGCAAGACGGCAGTCGAACACCGCTTCATAATCGATGTCCAGATCGAGTGCGGATTTGTTGACGGCGCGGTAAAACTCATGGAAGAGCATGACTGCGTCCAACGGCTTGACCGGCAAAGCCAGGAAAGCCCCGAGATCGGACTTGTCTGTGGAGAATGCTGCAATGACCTCTCTTTCAAAGGAGGCACGTTCCCGGAGTGATTCCGGGATGAAACCGTTTTTCATGAACGCGCCCAGCTTCCTGCTGAAATATATATCCACATACTCCCGCCGCAAAGCGCGTTTTGCAATCTTCCGGTTCATCTTGCCGAAAATGTCCCTGCGGACATGCCGGCTCCATACATCGGACGCTGACTTTTCTGTCTGTTCCCGATACGTGTGCAGGATGTCCCGGTAATCAGCGTCCCGGGTGTAGCGGATCTGGATTCGCTTGTCCAGAGCCTGCGACGCCAGCCATCCGGCCAGACGCAGAAAGAGACCGTTCTTGAGTCCGTTTCCGGCATTGTTGAGGTTCGGTATCTCAAGACGGTAGCCCTTGGACACAAATCCCCTCGGCGCAAGCTCACCGTAGACGATGAAACTGTCGTCCGGATTTTCCGTTTTGACGATGTATCCGTCAGGAAGCTGTAACATAGATGGCTCCTTTCCGTTTCGGTTTACGCAGGAAGCGGCCCTGGCATTTTTCATCGAGCCAGAACCGGAAGAAGCCGCGCGGCTTGTTCGCGATAAAATGCCGGATGAACAGTACGGAGAGAATCGGCGGAACGATCATCGCCGCACCCGCCAGCAGGATATGAATCCCGTAAGCCGCGATCGCCAGAAACACGCCCGCCACCAATCCTGCGAAGAACACATAGACCGTGTTGCCGCGCACGCGAAACCCGAAAAGTTTCACGACGCTGGCCACGGCCTGCGCCGGATTGCGGGTGATGTTGACTACCGGAGTATCGTTCATATCCGCCTCACAGCGTGGACTGGAAATCGATGTCGATTTTCAGGACGTTTTTAAAGATGTAATACACCACCGCCAGAAAGACCGGAATCAGCACCCCCGCCGCCACCGTCATTTTGCCCTTGCCGGAATCCTGACTCATCTGGTAGCCGCCGACGCCGATCAGGATCAGGCTGGTCAGCATGATCATCCCGATAATGAAATAACCGACGTAGCCGAGCCCCGATTCCAGCGTTACCTGCTGGACCGCCGCATGCGCCCGGAACGGCAGGGCGAGCAGCGCCAACAGCGCCGCATAGTATCGGCGGCGCTTGATCAGGCCGCCTGCCGTCCCGCACGTTTTTCCCAGTTCCACAATCAACTGCTGAGCCGCCGCCTGTACCTGGAAAGACAGATTCTGCGATAATGCCGGTTTTTTGTTCGATTCAATGTGTTTGTCTGTTTTTTTCATCCCCGGAAATGCTCCTTCGATTGTTTCATGGTTTCGTTTTTGATTAATTTTCAACGTTGTTTTTCCGTTCTTTTCCGTTTTATGCTTGACAATTTCCCTCTTGCGAATAAATTAAGAATATACAATGCGTTTCGTTTATGATTTATAAAATGGCATTGACTTTGCCGGATGTCAAGCCGCAAAAACAAAAAAAAACAGAAATTTTCGGAGGAGATTATGAACGAAAGAGATGTTTTTCCAGCGGAAGCAACCTCAAACCGCCTGCTCCGCTCAGATGGGCTGGAGCTTTTTCTTCGCAGGCACGTCATCGGGCAGGACAGCATCATTGCGAATTTGAGTAATCATTTAAAATACGGGTGGTGCAACTTGAGTACTCCGGGGCGGCCGCGCGGTACCCTGTTCCTGCTGGGGCCGACCGGCGTGGGCAAGACGGAATCCATCCGTGCCGCCGTGGAGTATATGTACGGCTCGACCGACCGGAATTTCCTCCGACTCGATATGTCGGAATTCTCCCGTCAGGCCGGCGAAGAAGCCCTGATGAACCTGATCGGGACACCGGGCGGAAAAAGCATCGGGCGCATGGGCGCGTTTCTGGAGCAATGCGACGAGGGAATGATCCTTTATGACGAGATCGAAAAATCCCATCCCGCGATTTTTACCATCCTGCTTCAGCAGCTCGACGCCGCCCGGATCACCCTCAGCAACAACCGGACGTATGATCTGAGCGGATTCTTTATCGCGGCAACCTCGAATATCGGCGCGCAGGTGTTTCAGAACATCAAACATCTCTCCGAACGGCGGCTCCAACAGAATCTGGAAATGCAGCTCAAAGAACGGTTCAGCCCGGAATTCGTCGCCCGTTTCGGCAAGTTCGGCCATGAAATCCTGATCTTCCGTCCGCTGAAACCGGAACATCTGCGTTTGATCGCCCGGAAATTCTATTCTCTGCTCCTTCCCCAATATAAACAATCACACGGAGTCGACATTTACGGTTTTACCGCCAACGTCATTGAGGAAACGCTGCGCTCCATCGACAACACGCGCAACGGCGCCCGCGAACTTCGCAGCAATATTGAGCGCAAAGTCCGCAAGCTCGTATTCGATCTGCTGCTCCGCCATCCGGGCGGCGGCATACGCGGCTGGATCGATACGGTTTCGGCAGAACCCGAAAATCTTTGCCTGCATCCGGAAGAACCAACCCATGAGGTGATATTATGTCAATAGTCCGCAATCGACTGCGTGAATACCGGCTGACCGGCGATAGCGTGGAATTTCTGCGCAACGCCAGAGAAAAGCTTCTCGCAATCTCTCCGGCGGAAAACGGTTCGCAAAGCTGCCGGATCGATGAGCTTTACGGCTTCATGCCGCCGTTGG
Source organism: uncultured Lentisphaeria bacterium (assembly GCA_937888615.1). GTDB lineage: Bacteria > Verrucomicrobiota > Lentisphaeria > Victivallales > Victivallaceae > UBA5239. The sequence continues at coordinate 11,481 of CALABZ010000028.1, forward strand.
ATATGGTCCGGCATACTCCGGCAACCGGCAATGAAGAGATCAGAAAGACGATCCGGTTTTACCAGCTGGACGGTATTTTGACGCTTCAAACCCGGTGGGACGAACTCACCCTGGGAATCTGGGAGATTCAAAGCGAATATTACTGTTCCTATTTGAAGGTCTTCAAGGAGCGCCACAAACTCCTTCTCGCTCCGCAATGGAACCCGGAGGCGTATGAAACCATGTTTCAACTGGCGGTCCTTTATCTGGAACTGCTCGCCGCCGGATTCCGTTCGCCTCTGCTTCGAATTCCGGCGATTCGCAACGACCTTCATCGCACACTGGAACGGATTGACGATCCCCTGTTCCGAAACTGTTCGCTGGAAATTTTCATCCGGCTCCTGGATCAGGAGTTGCCGGCGGAGGAAATGCCGGATCAGGAACTGTTCCTGCAACGGGCCCGGATGCAGCTTGCCGACGTCCTTGCCCGAAGAGCCGGTCTTGCGGCAAAGACCGGATATCGTTCCATTCACGCCCGTGCGGCGATTCGCGGCGCCGAGGAAGCCTGGAATCGATTGTTCCATCCGATCAACCGGATCTGGGGGCATCTGGCGAATTTGCCGTATTACCGGAGAAAGATTCGGGAATACCCATCGCGGAGTTTCGCATTTGACGAAATCTTTCACCCGGACGGCCGTGTCAGCCTGAGTGAAGTCTATCCGGTTGAACCGGATACGGTTTCCGATATGGCCGTAAAGTTGCGCTGTGACCGTTACCGGGAGGTTTTTCCCGACTGCGAGGCGGCGGCCGCCAATCGAAAAATCGCCACGGAACTGATCCGCAAACTGCACGGAGGAAGAAAATGACGGAACTGGAACACATTGCCGCAAAAATAGAAGCCGGCATTGCCTCGCAAGAACACGGAGATCCGGCAATGCGGAAACTGTGTCTGAACATTCTGGAACAACTCAGGAGCACCCCGCTGAAAAAGGAATCTTCAAACCGGCAGTTCGCGGGAAATCCGGGGAAGGAGGAACAGATCCGTATCGAATTCATTCAAGGCGCCCAGAAAATCGGCGGAGCATTGGCGATTCAACATTTCGATGCGGAAACGGAATATCCCGGAAATCAATTCTTCCAGAATCTGATCCGGAACGGGCTCTCATCCATCGGGCGCGAGATCGCCGCCAACTATGCCCGGAAACTCTACCCGGAGCTGCGGCATTTGCGTGACAACGGCGAAAAGCCGCCGCGCAACAGGCCGCGTTTCCAAACGGGAAAGCGGTTTTATAACTTCACTTTGAAAAATTACGGGGACCGTTTTGAACTCGCTCCCGTGATGGAAGCGGAAACGTACAGGTCCGCCTTCATCTATTACGATGAAGAGAAGAAACGCTATATCGAAGAATTCTCCTTTGATTCGGCGGAAAGCGCGGACGCCATGCACGGAGCCTGGGAGCGGTTTATCGCGAAAAAGACCGCCCGCTGCCCCGTCGCCTATTGCCTTGCCGTCAGCCACGACACTGCCGGCGGTTGTTCGGTTTCCCCGATTTCCCATGTCCTGTTCTCTGAAAAAGACAGCAGAACGGTAAACCCGGACGGCAGTTCTTCGGAAAAACGCATTTTCCGTTCGGTATTCGAGGCGGACCGGGTTCGGATCGTCCTGCAGAAGGAACTTGATAACAAGTCCGGGAAAAAGGTTCCGGAACAATCGCGGGAAAAGACGCTCGACGGCCCGATAAAACCGGAAATCATCAAACGCGTCGTACCGGAACAAAACATGCCGCAAGTTTGCGAAAGCACAATTTACCCACCCAAAAAAGGAAGGACCGTATGAAAAAACACGTTGATACCTTATCCATTCTGCTCGGTGCTCTGACGCTCGGGTTGATGGCTGTAGCCGGTTCCGTTTTTTACCGGGAGTATCAGAAACAAGGCGGCGCCATGCCGGAACATCCCGTCATTCCGATCCTGATTCTGATTGTTCTGGTCCTGCTGTTCCAGATCGTTCTACTGCTTCGCCGTGGGCGGGAAAGCGGCGGTTCGCTGATTTTCGCCGACCTGGATTCCGATGGCATTCCGGAGAAGATCTTTGAGGTGCCTGAATCCACGGTTATTCATTTCTGCCGGAAGGAATTCGCCATGATTTACCGAATCGAATATTGGCCGGATTTGCGGAATCGCCTGTTGGCGCACCGGGAAGAAAATACCCCGGAAAGAGCTGTCGCCAAACAGCTTTACCGGGAAGGCTGCGCCCTGGCGGATGGCGATTTCGTCACCTATCTGGAATATCAGGACCAACAAGGCAAACATGCAATGCTTTCCCGAATCGCCCGGATGCCTGCGGAGAGTGACGCCGCCATGGAAATCATCCGGACCGTTTTCCCGAAAACCCGGGTGTTTCGTACCCCGCGGGAACTGGTCTTATGGTTAAATGAAATACCGGAAAATAAACGCCCGCCATCCCGGACGCAGGTGATCCAATTTTTGAAAAAACGTCAGCAGCAGTTCTGAATCGCATATTGCGGTCAGCGGCGTTTTACGCCGAAAACGTCTCCCTTGAAATTCCCCGGCCACCATTGTGAGCCGGGAAATTTTCATTCAACGAAGGAGAAGGACATATGACCCGACAGGAACTCTATAAGGCGATGGAGCATGAGAAAATCATCATGTACGATGAATTTCTCGCCCATCTCAACCGGATGCCGCTCTCCGAACTGGTGGCACGCTGGGCGGGAGTGTTGGAATTGGCGAAAGAACATCAGGTGCGAAAGAACCGGGCGGACTGGCTCGCCATGTTTCTATGGAATTCGACGGCGCTGACGGTCGGCGAGGACGAGCTTGCCCGCCGCGAACGGGAACGCAAACTGGAGGCAATCCACAAAGCCAATGCGGAACGAAAACTCCGGGAAGAGGACATCCGTCAGAAACTCTCAGGGAAAAAGCTGTCATTCTGGCGCTTATGTTCCAAATCCGACCGGAAACGGTTGGTGGAAAACTTTCTGCCGGGTTGTGACGAGTTTTATCGGGAGTATGTCCGGGAGCATTACCTGGCTGACCTGGACGCCATGAACGACCCGCTGGTGCTGCTGTGGTTCTGGAATGCATTGCCGCCGTTTTCGCTTTCCGATGAAGAACTTCCGGCACTTG
>CALABZ010000029.1 GCA_937888615.1 uncultured Lentisphaeria bacterium
TCATACTGCGGGGTGGAAACGGCATCGCGGGCATTGGCGCGCAGGAAAACTTCCTTGAACGCCGGATGGACGTTGCATTCCTCAGTCATCACGAAACGGGTACCAAGCTGGACGCCCGCCGCCCCCATCAGCATCACATGGGCGATCAGTTTGCCGCAACCCATGCCGCCGGCCACGAATACCGGAAGCTGGTCGCCGAATTTGAACAGCACCTGTTGGAGCAAGATGGTGGTGGAAACGTGTCCGATATGACCGCCGGCTTCGCTGCCTTCGAGGATCAGCGCATCGGCGCCATAACGAATCATGCGTTCGGCGATCGACTGGGTGGAGGCGAAACAAAGGACTTTGGCGCCGCTTTCCTTGGCGATTGCCACCTCTTTGTCACGCGGAAAACTGCCGGCGAAAACCACGTAGGGAAGCCGGAGATCCTTCAGCATAGCCAGGTGGTCCTTATAAGCAGGAGCGATGGTGATCAAGTTCACGCCGAACGGTTTATTGGTCAGGGCGCGAGTTTCCTGGACGCTTTTTTCCAGTATGGGAGCCGGGGCGTTGCCCCCGGCCAGACAGCCGAAGGCGCCGTTATTCGAAACGGCGGAGACCAGTTTCGGTTCGGAAATCCAGGTCATGGCTCCGCACATTACGGGATATTGGCAGTTGAGGAATTCACTGCCGCGCTTAATCAATTTGTTGAATGTTTTGCTAGTTTCCATTTTCTTCCTTTTTCATACGATTGGTCGCAACCGCTAATATATACGCATTTTGCGTTTTTTTCAATGAAACTCACGCAACTCTTTTTCGTATTTATCCAGAAGCCGCTCGGCTTCTGGAAAAGCCGGTTTGAAAGAACGAATTTCATTGAGCTCGTTTTTATAATAATCCGCGGGGGAGAGATGACGGGCTTCCAATTCCTGCAGCCGCACTTCAATCCGGCGCTGACGTTCCAGGGCTGCGTCCAAGTCTTCGAAGTGTCTGCGCATCCGGTCGCTGAGAGTCCGGGGGCTGGCGACGGTTCCGATGTTCGCCTCGACCACGATCCGGCTCATGCCCCGCAATTCCTCGCTCACCAGATAAAAGGACTTGCCGGCGAGGTCATTAAGCCTGGACGTCAATTCTTTCACCAGGGCTTCGCGGTTGGCGGCGCGTTCCAGGACATAAGGAAGGCGTTCGAGTTTCTCCTCGCAGTCGAGCATTTTGTCGCCGTCTGGAATCTGGTACTTGAAGGTCCGGAGGCCGTTTACCAGCCGGGCCGTTTGCGCCGCGTTCAGCGGCTGAAGCGGATTGACCAGGCGCTCCCGACCGGTATTCTCCAGATAAAGCTGCATCTTTTGCGAATTATTCAGGCGCGGATCGGCGATTTGGGCGGCGAACCGCTTCTGAAGGGTATTGACCAAGACTTCATTCGGCGGCGAGCCGTTCCGGCACAGCATCGCCATCTGCCAATAATCCGCGCCGGAAAGGTCCACAGTCTCGGAAATGTCAAGGATCAGCGCACATAACTCCTCAAAAAGAAAATAGGCGGCGGCCCCGTCTTCGGTGAAAACGATCGGATTCAAGAGCGCGTTTTCGACCTGGGGAAATTCGCCGGCGGCGGCAAACGCATACAGACCGGGACGTTTCGGCAGCGGTACCACGTGGGCCTGTTCGGGATGGATCTTGTTGTAAATGGCGGTAATCACCCAGCGCGGATACGGCTGACGGAGCTGGTCGGGACGCAGACCGCAACGCGCCAGCAGCACCGTTTCGATCAGTTTCATGTTCAGGGCGTAGTCGTAATAGAGACGTTCGCGGTTGTCGGTCAGCAAATAGGTATTGGGAATGTCGCTCTCCCGAAAGCCTTGCGGGAAATCGCCGACGGCGACAATTTTCAGCGGGATCTGTTGTTTCGGCGTACGGATCAGCCGGGAAACGCGCCGTTCCAGGCTGCGGAGATAGTCGTTATAACTGAACAAGTCTTTCTTGTTTGATTTGTAGCTGAAATCAATCAATTGGACCGACGGAACATTCCGTTGAGCGGCGATCGGGAACAGGATCATGAAGATCAGCGGAATTAAAAAAAGTTTTGCCATAATGCCGTCAGTATCGTTTGTTTTTTTATATTGTTGATGTAATTTACAACTCCGGAACAATGAAATCAAGAAGAGAAAATGAAAGCATCGGAAAAAGCATATTTTCCCGCCGTTTTGACCATCGCCGGCAGTGACAGCGGAGGCGGCGCGGGCATTCAGGCGGACTTGAGAACTTTTAACGCATTCGAGACCTTCGGCTGCTCCGCCATTTGCGCGGTCACCTCGCAGAACCCCAATGAAGTGACCCGGATCGACTTATTGGAACCGGCCGCGGTCAAAACACAAATCCAAACCGTACGCCGCGCCATTCGCCTGGGCGCCGCCAAAACCGGAATGCTCGGTTCCGCGCCCATCATCGAAGCGGTGGCCGACGCCATGCAGGGATTCGACCGCCCGTTGGTAATCGACCCGGTCATGATCTCCACCAGCGGCGCCCAACTGCTCAACCCCGACGCAATTGACGTGCTGATTTCGCGGCTCCTGCCGCTGGCGGACTGGATCACCCCGAACCTGCCGGAAGCCGAAAAACTCGCCGGAGTCCGCATCGAATCGCGCGAGGACATGATTCGCGCGGCAAAATTCTGTTCGCAAAGCTGGGGATGCGGCTGTATCCTGAAAGGCGGCCATCTTCACGGCGATAATTCCGCCATCGACATCATCTGCCGCGGCGATGAAATCTTCCTGGCCTCCACCCCGCTGCTGTCGCTTGACGGCAACACCGCCCACGGGACCGGTTGTACGCTGAGCGCGGCTTTCGCGGCCGGACTGGCTCTGGAATATTCTTATCTGGAAGCGTTCCGCATGGCCAAGGCTTTTGTGTATGGATCGCTGGTGGAGGCGGTTGCCATCGGCAATGGCATCATGGCCATGTATCCGCCGCGACAATCATGGTTGGAAAGTATTGCCATCGATCCGGTAAGGAGTGATTCGTGAATTTCCGCGGACCATGTTTCAAACTGGCGGTATTGCTGCTGCTTCTGGGAGGGGTGATCGGAGATCTGAGCGCCGCCGATACCCGGATTCGTTATACCTGGATTCAGTCGCGCCGTTACATTTACCTGCGTGACATCGCTTCCTATTACAATTTGGACTGTTTCGTCACCAAAGAACAGACCGTCCTGACCAGCAAAGACCGGAAACGCCGGTTGGTTTTCACGCACGAGAAACCGCTGGGGGACTACAACGGAGTCAAATTTTACCTGTTGTACCCGATTCAGGCCCAAGGCATTCAGTCTTATATCGCCGAAGAGGATTTCCGGCTGTCGGTCGATCCGCTGCTGCGGGCCAACACCCTCCGCAAACATTCGATGAAGCTGATTATGATCGACCCCGGCCATGGCGGCAAGGACCTGGGAGGCAATACCAGATTCGCCCGCGAAAAAGATATTACCCTGGCGACCGCCCGCCGGGTGTTGCGGCTGTTGCGTTCCAAGGGTTACAATGTAGCGCTGACCCGCACTGTGGACCAGGATCTGTCATTGGAGGACAGAACCGATTACGCCAGAAAAATGGGGGCTTCGCTGTTCATTTCGATTCACACCAATATGGCGTCGCCGGCGGTAAGCGGGTTGGAAACGTTCTGCATGACTCCGGCCGGAGCCTCCTCCACCCACGGCGGCGTAAAAAAAGAGAAAGAACCGGGCAATTCCTATGATACGAACAACATGGCGCTGGCTTTTGAGGTCCACCGCGGCATTCTGCGACGCACGAAAAGTGCCGACCGGGGTGTAAAGCGCGCCCGGTTTTACGTGCTCAGGCGGGTCTATTGTCCTGCCATCCTGATCGAAACGGGCTTCCTGTCCAATCCATCCGAAGGCAAGCGGATTCAAACCGACTGGTTCCAGCAGATGGTAGCCGAAGGTATTGTGGAAGGGGTGCTCCGCTATCATTCGGCGATTCTCAAAGCGGGGAAATAACGGACGGCTTCCGTTCAGCGCCTCGAAATTACGAATACGCAGGTCGGCGCGAACAGGTTCGGCATCAGTCGGGCCAGGAATCGGTTGCGCGGAGCCAGCGGTATTTCGCGAACGATGTTCACCCCCAGACTGGAACAGAGATTGCGGAAATCCAGAATCGTTCCAAGGTGGATATTGTCGGTGGAGAACCAGTGGTCCGGCAGGGTTTTCGTTTCCGGCATGGTGCCGTGAAAAAGCAATTGCGCCCGCACTCCGATATAACCGAAATTGATGAAACTGATAACCCCCAGCGTTCCGATCCGTAAAATCTGCTGAATCAGCAGGTCGGGACGGCGCACCGCCTGAATGGTCCGGCTCAGCGCCACATAATCGAAAGTGTCGTTTTCGATGTATTCGAGGTCGTTGTCCAGGTCCATGTGCATAACCGGCACGCCGCGCGAAATGCAGCCGATGATCTTCTTCTGCGAAATCTCGACGCCGATGCCGTGAATTCCTTTCTCGTCATGCAGCAGTTTGAGCAGTGAACCGCTGCCGCAGCCAAGATCGAGCACCCGCACACCATCCTCTTTCGGGATGATGTCGGCGATAACCAGTAAATCGGGGCGGCGTTCCGCCAGGTCTTTGCGTAAACTTTCAGGCACGGCGCATTCTCCCCTGTTGGATTCGCAGAAAATCGGAAATCATTTTGCCGAGGGTCTCGACTTCCAGCAGAAAGGCGTCGTGTCCATAGGAGGACTCGATTTCACAGGAACTCACCTGCACCTCATTGTTCAGCAGCGCACGAACCAGTTCGCGCGACTGGGATGTCGGAAACAGCCAGTCGCTGGTGAACGACACCACCAGGAACGGGCACTTGACCGGACTCAACGCCTTGGTCAAATTTCCTCCCGCGTAAGCCGAGATATCAAAATAATCCATGGCGCGGGTGATGTACAAATAACTGTTGGCGTCAAAACGCTCCACAAAGCGCTGTCCCTGATATTCCAGGTAACTTTCCACCGCGAAGTCAAAATGAAAATCGAAAGAATAATTCTGCGACTTCTGAAGCACCCGCCCGAACTTCCGCTTCATTGATTCGTCGCTCAAATAGGTGATATGGGCAAGCATCCGGGCGGTGGACAGTCCCCGCACCGGAATATTTTCATCGTAATTGCCTTCGTTCCAGTTCGGATCGGTCTTGATGGCCTCGCGCCCGACCCAGTTGAACGCGATACTCTGGGGCGACAACCGCGGTGTGGTGGCGATGGCGATGGCGCATTGAAGCTTGTCCGGAAAAAGCCGGGACCACTCCAGCGTCTGCATACCCCCCATCGAACCGCCGAGAACGCAGAGCCATTTCCGGACTTTCAGGTGTTCCATCAGCCGTTGTTGAGCACGAGCCATGTCGGCGATGGTGATGACCGGAAAGTCCATATTATAGAATTTGCCGGTCTCGGGGTTCTCGGAACGCGGCCCGGTGGAACCGCTGCAACCGCCGATAACATTGCTGCAAACGACGAAATAACGGTTGGTATCGACGTATTTGCCGGGGCCGATCATATCGTCCCACCAGCCCGGCTTCTCGTTTTCGTCGTCCTCGGTGAAGTATCCGGCCACATGGGCGTCGCCGGAAAGGGCGTGAAGAACCAGGAGCGCATTGTCCCCGGTTTCATTGAGAGTGCCATAGGTTTCGTAACGGATGTTCACGGACGAGAGTTTCTTGCCGCAATCCAACAGCAACGCATCGTCCCCATGGTCTCCGAAGTGGAAATCCCGGGGCTGCACCACCAGTCTTTTGCGTTTTATTTCACGTTCACTCACAAGCCGTCAACCTCCAATACTCAATTAGGGTGAAATTTTAAACTTGGTTGCAGAGATCGCCGGTTCGGGTTTCCGTTTTGACGGTTCGCCGATACTGTCGTATCGAAGAAACGGCAAGGCGGAAAGCCGGGCCGGCGATCTCTGCAAGCCCGCAGGGCCGAGCAGCTTGAACAGCGCTTTTTTTCGCTGCTCATTCGCCCGATGCCCGCATCGGGCTTCATTCGTATCAAAAAAAATCACTATCCAATCATCCTCGCCAAATTTTAAAATTTCACCCTAATTGAGTATAAAAAAGCGCAGTTGAAAATTTAACCTCATTTCGCTAAATTTTCAACTGCAAATCCGTTGCCGGACGCGATTTGTCGACAAAAAACTACTTTTTCAGCCTCGCATCCAATGCTTTCCGGGCGGTCTCGCGCAGGAAACGCGCATCTTCGGCACTGATTTCCTTCGGTACAAATTTAATATCGGAGGTCGGCTTGCCGAAAAGGAAACCATACCAGACACAGGATTGCAGGTATTCGCCGCGCTTGTTCAGATGGGCCGGATCGTTCTTGATGACGTAGTTGCCCTCTTTGTCCTTAATCCAACTGAATCCCCGGGCGAAAGAGCCCTGTTCGGACGGCAGCGGAGCGGGATGTTTCAGGTTCTTAAGAACCGCGGGGGCATATGGGACATACGGTTTCGGCTGGGTTTGACGGGCCAGTTGAACCGCGTCGCCGGTAGGAATCTGGCGGACTTTGAGTTCGGCGGCGGCCTTGTTGTAGGCATCGGTCAGACGCTTGTACATTTCCTCCTGGCCGATCTTCCATTTGGCCAGGCGCGGGTCGTCGAAACGGTACGCCCAGGTCTGCTGGATCACCACCTCCGCCCCCGGCGCATATTTTTTCACATAATCGTAAAGATTGCGGGCGTAGGGGTTGAACGAATCCGGCTGCCAGCTTTTGCTGCTGACCTGTTGGATGGTGACGACGTCCCATTTACGGGACTGGAGTTTTTCTTTCAGGCTGAACTTTCCGTAATACGGCTTGAATGTCGGGTCGGCCTCGGATTTTTCCACCAAAGCCCAATGTTTATCCATGGGACAGCCGCCGATATTGGCACGTTCCAGAATGATCTTGTCGCCGGCGGACGCCGCAATCTCCGGCAGGTAGCCGAAAACGCTGTCGGCAAAGCTGTTGCCGATGGTCAGCACGGAAATTTCGCTGGCGCCGGCAAGCGCCAGCCACGACGCCGCCCACAGGGCAAGCATGACTTTCAGTCTCATCAATAATCCTCCAATGAAATAAATTGATGCGCTTAATATGCCCCCTGTCCGGGCAAATGCAATCATCCACCGTTTGAAATCCGCTGGAAATTCCTCCCCCCGCCTCCGGTTCGCGGTTCCGTCAAAAATTTATAACAAGACGGACACGACCGCACCATCGCAATCGTCCGGCGGATATCCGTTATTTATCCATAAATTACAGCAGGACATCAAAATATCTTCGTTTTTTTAGACCAAAATTACGATTCACCTATTGACAATATCCCCATAAACCGTTATACTATTAACAATAAAATGAAATAATAATTTCACATCGTGGAATAAGAAAAATGAAATCACTGAATAAAGCATTTGATATCATGGAGTATGTCCTGAGTCAGGATGGGCTGCCGGTCACTCCGGCGAATGTCGCCAATGACCTGGGAATTCCAGTGGCGACATGCGTAAGAAGCCTTGAAACACTGGTCGCCCGCGGCTATGTTGAAAAAATCTCCCGCCGGACCGGATACGTGGCCGGTCCGGCATTGTTCGGATTGTCCGCGCACAATTGCCCCTATTCCAGACTGATAAAAGCCTCCATGGCCCCGTTGAAAGAACTGGCGGAGAAGACTTCTTCCCTGGTAAACCTCTCGGTGATGATTGCGGGACGCCGGTATATTTTGAACTATCACAGCGCGGTCGCCCGGAAAATATCGATATCCAAGACCGTCTATTACCTCGACCATTATGTTACGGCGACCGGGCGGGTGCTGATGTCAACGATGCCCCGCAAAGACGTGGAGGCTATTGTCGACGAATTCGGGCTGCCGAATGATCGCTGGCCTGAAATCAAATCACGGGAAGAGCTGTTCCGCGCACTTGTGCAGATCAAAAAAGAAAACATCATATCCTATAAACGCGGTCCCCATTGGGTGATCGGCGGACTGGTCTACGGGGAATCATGTCCGCCCGCCGCGATCGGATTTGCCATTGATGAAAATCTGGATCCGACGGAAGCGCTGTCCCATACCGCCACGGCAATAAAACAAATGGAAGCTGAATTGGAATTGAAGCATGATTTCTGCTGAAGAACGATCCAAAGGGCACGACCGTTTTTGTGCGGTCTCCTGAGAAGAATCGGTAACGGCAGCTTGTGGATCGAAATATAAAGTACGTCCGGACAGGACCGGCAAAAACATTGTGGACAAGGAGGAACGATGCGGTTTCTCGGAAACGGGAAAATATAAATGGAACCGGCATTCGCAACGATGCGTGATAACATGATTTCGCACTATAAACCAGATTAATACGGAGGCATGAAATGTTGATTCGGAAAAGTAAGACCAATGGGAAAAAAGGTGAGTTGTCAAGAATGAAGAATTTCACACTTATCGAACTTCTTGTTGTTATAGCTATCATAGCGATTCTTGCGGCGATGCTGCTGCCGGCGTTGAACAAAGCGCGGAGCGTGGCCAAAAGTTCAAACTGTATCAATAACTTAAAACAAATCAGCACTGCAAACGCGTTCTATGACGATGATTTTGACGGCTGGCTGGTCACCGGCAAGGTATATGATTCTCCTGGCGACACTTGTTTCTGGTTTTCCTATTTTTCCCAGAATTATTTGAAAGGGAGCCCCAAGTCGACATCCATTTCATCGTATAACACCAAAGTTTTCACCTGTCCGGCGGAAAGCGCCAAAGAGTCCGACATTTACATGACCTGTTACGGTTTGAACCTGGTGCTGACGCAGTGGAATTATTATTCGACGCCCCGCCGCCGCAGCAACAGCGTTTTCGCGCCCTCCAAAACAACCCTGGTCGGCGACAAAAAAACCTGGAGCCCGGTTTATGGTTTGAACTATGAATCCTATGTGCTGTATCGTCATCCGAACAGTCAGGCCAATATGTTGTTTTTCGACGGTCACGCCGCCAGCGCTACGGCACGGGACTTAACTTCGATTGCCATGTACTGGCTGTCATACGGATTCAAATAGAACAGAAGCAGAAAAGGAATGATGATGATGAAAAAATTGTGGTCAGTACTGGTTACCTTGATTGTCACTGGCGTGTCGGCCCAGGTGGCGCCCCTGAACGGCAAGTTGACGATCGACGGCAAACTGGATGAGGCGGCCTGGCAGAGCGCACCGGTTCAAACCGGGTTCAAAAAACTGGCTCGCGAGAACAATATAACGCCCGGCGCACAGACCGAGTTCAGGATATTGGCGGATCGCGAAAACATCTATATCGGGGTACGTTGCCAGGAGCCGGAAACCGGAAAAATCCAACATAATTCCCTGTGGGATTCGGACGCCGTCGAGGTGTTCCTGTCGCCGTCCGGGCATTCGGATGAATTTTACCAGTTCGTCGTCACCGCGGCCAACCGCCGGTATACCATGTTTTATGCGGAGGCGGGGGTGATCCGGCCTGACATTTATCTGCCGGTCTGGGATTCCAAAACGTTTATCGGGCCGGATTTCTGGTCAGCGGAGATCAGGATCCCCTTGAGCGCGCTTTATATGACGAGTGCCCGGAAATGGAGCACGGATTGGAAGTTCAACATTTCCCGCACCCGAAATCCGGTACACGAACAGACAACCTGGAGCCCCCTCGGCAGCAGTTTCCACGAAAGCGCCAATTTCAAGACCGTCAAGGGGTTTCCGGTCCGGGCGAAAGACGAGGATATTTACATCAAAAACGTCGTTCCGGTGATTTCCAACTTGAATGCCGGAGTTTATTTCGGTTCCGCCGAGATCACGGTCGAAGCCGGTCCCGGGGCGGCCGGAAATTATCAGATGACCTGCCGGCTTCCGAACGGCAAAACCTTCCAACAGCAAGTCGCGCTGAAAGAAGGAGCGAACCTGATAAAACTCCCGAACCTTGAGTTCGCCGAAACAGGAAACATGCTGCTGGAACTGACCTTGAAAAAGGGGGCCGGAGAACTGGGCCGCTTTTTCCCGGTAAATGTGGTCTACAGCCCGATCGAACTGCGGTTCACCACGCCCGGCTACCGTCGGAATTTCTATCCCGGCCAGGACGCGGAACAAATCAAAGGAGTTATTACCCTTGCCCTGTCCCCGGAAAAGCTGAAAGATTGTCAGGTCACGCTGTCCATCGCCGGAGACGGGATCACCCCTTCCGAACAGAAAATAAAACCCTCCGGCCGGCAATTTGATTTCACCATGGATTCAAAAGGTTTGACGGAAGGCGGAAAAGCAGAAATTACCGCGACGGTTACCTGCGGCAATGAGAAAATTTCCCAATTCAAAACCAGCATACGGCGTCTGGCCCCGATCGCCGGGGACATGGTCTGGATCGAAAACGGCCATCTGGTGGAAAACGGCAAACCGGTCTATCCGCGTTTCCTCTACGCCATTTATTATCAGGGCGGGACCGCGTTCAAAGAAAAATTCGACGGGGATGACCTGCATCTGACCCGGAACTGGGCAAGCAAGGGGTTTGAGCCACACCGTCTGGTCAAAGGGATTGAGGAACGCGAAGCCCGCAAAGACGTCAAACCGTCCGCGGAGCTTTTTACGAAAATCCGCGAGGTTATGGAAATGCCGCGCGAGAATGTGAAATTTTATTACATTTCCGACGAGCCGGAGTGCCGCAATGTTTCCCCCGTTTATCTGAAATACATCTACGATTATGTCGCGGAAATCGATCCGTTCCGCCCGATCATGATGTGCACCCGCGATGCGGGGAAATATATCGTTTGCTCCGATATCTTGTCGGTGCATCCCTATATCGCGCCGATTCAATCCCCCGGCAAAGAACGGTTCCTGACCATTCCCATCAACCGTTTGAACAATTTCATCGACCCGGTGCTGAACCACCCCGACAAGGTCGCCGGGTTCACCGGGCAGTTCTTCAGTTATAAATTCAACAATGCCTACGCCGAGTATCCGGCGTGGGAAGAGCTGGAATCCATGACCTGGAGCATGATTGCGCAAGGTTCAAAACTGAACTTTCCCTACGCCTATCACGACGTGGGCGACCGCCCGCAACTGTACGAGGGACTGCGTTATTTCAACAGTTCCATCGAAGCCCTGGAAAAACAGCTCCTTTCCAACCAAACGTATGAGTTGAAGACTTCCGCCACCCCGAAACAGTTGAGCAAATTGCTGGTGGAAGGGGACGGCGTAACCCTGCTGATCGCCGTCAACGTTCAGGACCGACCGCTTGCGACCACGGTTTCCGCAGAACACCTGAAACAGTTCAACAGTCTCTATGAGTTCCGGGGCGACCGCACAAGGAATGTCGAGGACGGTAAAATCGCCTTGAACCTCAAGCCCTATGAATGTGTGATTCTCACCTCGAAAAAAATGGACGCCGGTTTGAAGCCGCGGCAACAGGTACTTCAGGAAGTTCTTGCCGCCGACCGGGCGCGGGGCGAACGCGGAAACCTGCTGTTTGAGAAATGGGGGGCTCTCGAAGTCGATTCCTCCAATCCGGGACGGGGCTCCCACGGCAGCATGTGGCAGAAAGCCAAACTCTTTGACGGAACGCTTGACGTCCTGGGCTGGGAGTCCAACCGGTATCAGAAGGAGCGTTGGTATGAAGTGGATTTTCCCAAGCGGCCTCCGGCGTTTTCACGCCTCCGGCTTTATGGCTGCAACATGAACTCGGTGCAGGTGAAAATCTGGAAATTCGGCGAATGGAAAAAGCTGACGCCGAAGAGCGTTAAAAAAGAAAAATACATGACGGAGCTGGACTTCGGGGCTCCCGCCAAAAGCGTAAAGGTCCGGATGGACTTTATGGACGTGCCGGATAATTCCTCCGTTGAGCTTTACGAAATCGAACTTTTGAAATAGGAGTGGAGTAGATTATGAAATACTTATTTATCGGAGCGGTCTTCTGCCTGGGACTGACTTTACGGGCGGAATTACTGAAGAACCCGGACCCGAACACCCTTTGGATCGAAAATGGCAAAAACATCAGGACCGATGCCAAAAACGGCTTCAACAACGCCTGGTACAGCAATCCGTCCGATCCCAAGTGTGCGAAAATCGAGTCCATGCCAGACGGCAATGGTTTTTCGCTCAGTGTGCCGTCCGGAAAGCTGGGCCAAACCTATCTTGCGGTCCCGGCTTCGCCCGATTATCCTTATCTGACCTTTCGGATTTCGGCGATTGAGTACTTCCCCGGATACCGGGGATGGACCTGTCAGATCAGCAGGACCGGGTTTTCCGTCGGCCAGACTTCGTCCCCAAAACCGGGCATCTTCACCTTCAACGTCTATGAGAACGCGCCGGAAAACAGCAGCAAAGGGTTTAATTACATTCGGATTTACAACAACGGCATGAAGACGGTGTTCTCCGGAATAAAGATGGTGAAGAAGCCGGATTACTATGTCGAGGCCCAGTCGGACGCGTTCAAGAACAAAAAGTCCTTTACGGTCGGGGACAAAGTCAAGTTCATCGTATACTTGAAAGAAGAGGCGGAGGATGTCTCCATCCGGCTGGTGAGCGAAGGCACGCCCAATGTGATCAAGATCAACAAAGCCGATAAAATCCAACTGAAGCCGATCGATGAATCACAGAAAATCTGGGAGGCGGAAGTGGAAATCAAGGAATTGCACGGCGCGAAATCCAAGCGAAATGCCATTTTGATGCAGGCGGTGGTCCTGGGCGGTGAACTGGAAGTGCCGATCTGGGGCGCCATCGCTTATCCGTTCATCATCCCCGGCGCGGCGAAATAGTGATTCCGCTGTTTTTATCCGCCAAATCAAGTTTTCAGAAAATTTTAAAGCATACAGGAAAAATTATGCAGCAGGATCTTATTTCGGTTGACAATGAAAAACTCAGCGGTATGTTTAATGTCAACGGATATTTGCAGACCATAACCACGGACGGAGAAGAGCCGGTCAGGATCAAACCGCTTCCGAACTGGCGCCTTTTCGTCAAAACCGCGGAGGGAGCGCGCATTATTTCCGCCGGTGACATGGAACAATTTTCGGCGCAGGCCGTCGGGGATGAATTGGTTCTGACCTGGACCGGCATTGCCGGCATCGACCGCCGGACCGCGGTTTCGATTCACTGGCGGATGCACCACTCGATTCTGCTGGGGAAACTGTCCTACCGGAATTTCAAGGAAAATTGCAAGGTGGAAAAGATCCATTTCCCGGTCCTCGAATTTGAAAGCGATGACACCGGCACCCTGCTCGCACCGGTCGGCCTCGGCATTCATCTGGACAATGCCCGTCCCAATATCGCCAAACGCACAGAGGCCGGTCAGGAGTACGCCTGGAGTTACCTCAATGGCGCTTCCATGCAATTTTGCGCTTTTATCGAACATGGCGCCGGTTTGTATTTCGACGCGCGCGACCCGGACTCCTATGTCAAGCGGGCCGCGATGGTTTATGGCGAGGAAGGCACGCTGGCTTATTTGCCGACTCATCCGGTGCCGCTGGACAAATACTGTCCCTTTGATTATGACATGCCGTATGAATCCGGCATCCAGCCGTTTCACGGCGGCTGGCATGCCGCGGCGTCCATTTACAAAGAATGGGCTGTCAAGCAAAAATGGTATGTGCGGAGAAAAATGCAAGATCACTCCAAAGAGCTGGATGATATCGGGCTCTGGTGCTGGAACAGGGGCCGCTGTGAAACCGTGGCGCCGCCGGTCGAAAGATTAAGCAAAATGCTGGATATGACGGTCGGACTTGACTGGTATTGGTGGCATTCGAAACCCTATGACTGCGGTTATCCCGAATATTTCCCGCCAAGGGAAGGAAATAAATTCAGGGAAACCATCGCCGATTTGAACAGCAAAGGCGTGTTCACACAGGTTTATGTCAACGGTGTTTTGTGGGACATGGATGATGAAATATGGAAAGAAGGGGGAGAACTCTCCACCATCATCAAAGAAGATGGAACTCCGTTCAATTTTTTGTTCAATAAATACTTGCAGCACCGTCTGGCCTATATGTGCGGGACCGCCGGGATTTTTCAGGAGAAATTGTTCCAGGTGGCTTCGCAGGTGGAGGAACTGGGGCTGAAAGGATTGTACCTCGATGTGATCGCGGTTCATTCGAACGAACCCTGTTACAACCCGGCCCACAGCCACGCGCCGGGCGGCGGCTGCTACCAGGTGCCGGGACATAAGCGGTTATTGACGAAGATAAAATCGCACTATCCCGACTTGTCGCTTTCGTCGGAAAGTTGCGGCGAAGTCTACATGGATACGCTCGACAGCGGTATCCTGCTTGATCCCAGCAAGGAAAGACTGGATTATTTCGGCACTTGCGCCACCGACTACGGGATTGTTCCACTTTTCAAGGTCGTATATCCGGATTCGATAAGGCTTTTCGGCAACTACGCCCTGATCGACGGCATCCCACCGTATGACGAGCTTTGGCCCGAGGCCGGACGGCGAACGAGCGAAGAGGATTGGCAGAGCCTTTACCCCGACCAGTTCTTCATTGAAATGGCGCGAAACGTCATCTGGGGGCTTCAGCCGACGGTGGCGAACCTTAAGCAAGAGCATTTCGACAATCCGAAATACAAGAACGAAATCGAATTCATACTCCAGACCGCTCGTTTTTACCATCGAAACCGGGATTTCCT
>CALABZ010000030.1 GCA_937888615.1 uncultured Lentisphaeria bacterium
TGAACCCCGACTTGATCAGTGGAATTCGGCGTTATCAGAATCCGGACCGGCGATGTCCGGGGGCTGATACCGGGATTCCGCGAGTCACGCGGATTTCCGCACGGTTTCAGACCGTCCTTCCCCGCAATGCCAAATAGTTTCAAGGAAAGGACGTTATCATGGCAGAAGAAAAAATCGTTTTTGCGTTCGATGGCGAACGCGAAATGGAAATCTCCACCGGCAAAGTTGCCAATCTGGCCAACGGCGCCTGTCTGGTGCGCCTCGGCGACACCATCGTTTTGACCGCCGCCTGCTCGGGCGCGCCGCGGGAAGGAACCGATTTCTTCCCGTTGCAGGTCGATTATCGTGAAAAATACAGTGCCGCGGGCAAGTTCCCCGGCGGCTACATCAAGCGCGAAGGCCGTCCCTCGACCAAGGAAATTCTGACCTGTCGTATGATCGACCGGCCGATCCGTCCGCTCTTCCCCGACTACTTCTTCGACGAAGTCCAGATTTCGAGCGTACTGTTGAGCGCCGACGGCGTCAACGAGCCGGATGTTTTGGCGATGGTCGGCGCGTCGGCGAGTCTGATGCTCTCCGATCTGCCCTTCCGCGGTCCGATCGGCGCGGTGCGCGTCGGTCTGGTCGACGGGAAGTTCATCATCAACCCGACTCGCGCCGAAATGGCGCAGAGCAAGCTCGAATTGATCTACGCCGGTCGTCCGGATCAGGTCATCATGATCGAAGGTGAAGCCGATTTCGTCAGCGAAGCGCAGATGCGCGAAGCGATGTATCTGGCCAACGAAGCGGTCAAAAAACAGTGCGAAGCCCAGATCCAGCTGGCAAAACGCGCCGGTCGTGCCAAGAAGGAATACAAGCTGTATCCGGTTCCGGCCGCGCTTCAGACCGCGCTGGTGAATTTCTGTGCCGACCGCATCGAGGCGGCGTGCACGGTTCCCGGCAAGGAAGATCGTTTGAATACGCTCGACGCACTGCGTGACGACGCCCGTAAGGCGATCCGCGCTGATTTTGCGGAAATGAGCGATGGCGACTTCGCCATGGAAACCGCCAAGGGATTTGATGATCTCGTGCGTACGACGACCCGTAACGTGATTCTGCAGAAGCATTTCCGTCCGGATGGCCGTTCGACGACGGATATCCGTCCGCTCTCGGCGGAGGTCGGCGTGTTGCCGGTGGTTCACGGTACCGGATTGTTCTCCCGCGGCGAAACTCAGGCGCTGGTTCTGGCGACCCTCGGCAACGAGAAGGACGCTCAGGAAGCCGACGATCTCACCAGTGACGCCGGCGTCAGCAAGAAGCGTTTTTATCTGCACTACAATTTCCCGAACTTCAGCGTCGGCGAAGTCGGCCGGATCACTGCCTGCACAGATGACAGCGTAACGCCGTGACGTCTCGATGAATCGGTGATGGGGAAAATTTATCTTTTTTCGTGATTTCGGCATTTGATAATGGTTTTTGGGATGGTATTTTAATCGTTAATGCGCCTTTGGATTCGCCGAAGGTGGTTAACATAAAGGTGAATTATGAGACGGCAAACATATTCGCTCAACCAATTTGCCGCTTATTTTTCTTATACGCTCACTCCGCTAATACACACCTGCTTCCGAAAGCGCCCAGTGGGGACCATCTGGCATTTTCTCAAAAAGGATAATAGATTGGTACCAGTCCAAACAACTGGAGGCAGTCATGGAACGAGAAAGA
>CALABZ010000031.1 GCA_937888615.1 uncultured Lentisphaeria bacterium
CAAGCTCCCGGCATAGCGCAAATGTTTCCGCACCGCTGAACTCGCGTACCGGCTGAACGAAACGACAGCCGAACTCCCGGCAACGCCGCAGACTTTCCGGAGTCGAACGGATATCCCAGCCCGGCGTCATGCAGATTTCAATACAGGGATCGATACTGCGGACCCGTTCGCCGATTTTCCAGTCGGCAATCGTCAGATAACCGTAATCGTACATGTCGTAATCGCGATAAAGCGCACAAACCATGTCGATCCCTTCTCCTGCCCCCACATAAATCTGAATATTCATGCAGGCACGCCCGCGAAACAACCGCAGGATGTCTTCGAACGTCGGAATCGGCACGAAACGCTGATCTTTCGCGGAAGCGGCAAAGTTGAATTCACGCAGGGCCGCCAGCGGATGATCTTCGGGACGGCCATGGCCGTCGGACGTGCGGTCGATGGTGGTATCGTGCAGCAGGACCGGCACGCCGTCCGCGCTCAGGCGCAGGTCGAATTCAATCATGTGGGCGCCCAACTCCACGGCTTTCTCCATGGCGGGAACCGTGTTTTCCGGGCAGCGAAAAGAAGCGCCGCGATGGGCGGTTACGACCAACGGCACCGCCCCGCTATAAAGCTCGGAGAGCGTATGACAAGTAGTCATTTCTCGGACACTTCACCCTTCTTTTTCGGCGTCGCCAGATTTTTCAGCCGACCGTCTTTCAGGGGTTCGGCGGGATAATCGGCAAGCATCCGCCGGGCCGACTTCAAAGAACCCTCGGAGAGAGCATTGCTCTTGTCGATTTC
Organism: uncultured Lentisphaeria bacterium; assembly: GCA_937888615.1. Taxonomy (GTDB): domain Bacteria; phylum Verrucomicrobiota; class Lentisphaeria; order Victivallales; family Victivallaceae; genus UBA5239. The sequence goes on from CALABZ010000031.1 coordinate 784, forward strand.
ATCAAGTTCAGCCTCGAACAACTTAATTTTGGCGTTGTTTAATTCACCAGCCGGAACATTTTTCCCGGTTTCCCGGTTTTTGAGGAGATATTCATTGAATTTAACGGTCAGCAACGCCTTGGCGTAAGCGGGATTACCATGATGTTCCAACCCCGCCAGGGTCAGGCGGTCGAGATCCCAGAACCAGACATTTTCCTTGAATTTTTCTTCCGCCAGTCTGCCGGCTTCGTATTCAGCCTTGCAGAACCCGGTCAGATAGATACGGTTGCCGGTCAGTTCCTTGAACTTTTCTTCGTAATCATAACTGCCGCCGGCGGGAGCGCGCCGCGCCCGGATTTCCACGAGTTTGGCGATAACATCGTCACTGAGCGGGCCCCTGGGAAAAGCGAGATTAAAAGAGGCGATTTCACGTTTCAGAACATCGGTGACGCGCCAGTCTTTGAGCTGTGCGGCTTCCGCTTTCAGCTTTTCGGTGCCGAGCTCAAAAGCCTGAATATAGGACGTTTTACCGGCCTGTAAGTCCTCCTGGCTCTGACGGTACAGATAATCGTAAGCGGCCACTGCCATGAAGTCTTCGATCAGGCCGGGACGCGGGGAAAGTCCGTCACGAAGGCGCTGGAGCCCGACGTGGGCTTTGTCCAGCAGCAGGGTGATGCGGACCATATCTTTTTCCGGGAGTTTGCCGGCGTCTAATTCAGCCTTGCAGGCATCATAGGCGGCGGTAAGCCGTACCGCCAGGTCTTCGTATTTGGAAATATAAATATCAAAGGGTTTGAATGCGCCCTGGGTTTTCTTCAGAGAGGCCAGCACCTCAAGATTGGCATCGGTCAAATCCGTCGCCGGATACTGGGCCACCGCAGCGGCCGCCGCCTGAATGGCCACGGGCTCGAATTCCCCCATCATGGCGCAGAGCTTGAGTTCCGTCTCGAAGGCGTCGGCCATGAAATCGAATTTTTTCATATCGTCTTCGCATCCCTGCATGGCTTTGGCCTTCAACAGCAGCAAAGGATAGGATTGAGCAAGAGGATTTTCGCCGTTTTTCAACATGAGCGCCCCGAGGCGGGCCTGATCGTACTTGCACCTGGCCATGTAAAATTCACCGCGGGCGGAGGGATTGGCATCGAATTTCGTTTTCGCCTCCAGGCAAAGTTGCTTCAGAAATGCGGTATATTCATCGTATTTCGCCTTGTATTGCGAGGTGAAAACGCCGGGATCGGCAGCGGTATTTCCCGTTGCCTGCTCATTCGTGGCGCACCCTGTAAAGACCGAAACGACAAAAACGGCAACGGCGAGTACCGGAACCATGGTGCTCCGGACGATTGTTGATACGGTTTCCTGTAAGCTCATAAGATCCTTTCCTTCCTCTTATAAATGATTGCTGAAACTTCACCGGCTATATCAGACACGGCTTGCCGGAACGAAAATCAACGGCGCCCCGCCAACAGACAGACCCCCGGATATATCCGGAATAATATAGAGTGGGAACAAAAGTCTGTCAAATCGAAAAATCCGACAAATCCCATAAATCCGCCGCCTTGGGACGACATTCCGCTCTTCACGGCGATATCCGAAAGCTGTTTTTTTCCGGTTTTTCGGGTTTCGACATTGTTTTATTGCCGAAACAAACTAACTTAATAACGAAATGTTAACAATTAAAGAGACGCAAATGGGTATTAGAAAATGGAGAAGTGCCTGTCAAAATCTGGAAAACGAGGTTGAAAACCTGATCAAAAAGTTCTCTCTGCCGAAACCGGCGGCCCAATTCCTGGTCGCCAGGCATATTAAAGAGGACGGGATCAATGATTTTCTCAACCCTAAATTGGCCAGTTTAAGCGACCCCTACCGGTTTCCCGGTATTGACAAGGCGGCAGATCGACTGTGGAACGCAATACGGAACCGTGAACCGATCCTGATTCACGGGGATTACGATACGGACGGTATTACCGCGACCGCGTTGTTGTCCCTGGTCCTGAGAAAAAACGGGGCGGATGTGTATTCGTTCATCCCCCACCGGTTTGACGACGGATACGGTTTCACCCCCGATTCACTGCACAAGGCGTTTGCCGCGCATGACAAGGACTTCAAGGTTCTGGTCACGGTGGACTGCGGCATCACCAGCAATGACGCCGTGCTGGAAGCACGGAAAATGGGCATCGACACCATCATCACCGACCACCACGAAACCGCCCAGGAACTGCCGGACGCTTTCGCCATCATCAATCCGAAAATTCAACCGGAACTGGAAGACCTGCAGGTGTTGTCCGGAGCCGGTATCGCATTCAAACTGTCACATGCGTTCATCAAATACGGACGGGAACACAATCTCGGCGGTTTCTCGACACGGCTGGACGAAGTCCTCGATTACGTGGCGCTGGGAACCGTGGCCGACATCGTGCCGCTGCTCGGTGAAAACCGCATTATGGTCAAATACGGCATCGAAGTTCTGCGCAAACAATTTCGTCCGGGCATCCGGGCGCTGATCGAAACCTCGCGTCTTCAGGGTGAACTGACGCCATCGGATATTACCTTCAAACTGGCCCCGCGGATCAACGCCGCCGGACGCGTCGGCGACGCCGGAATCGCCCTGCAGCTCCTCGAATCGGAAAACATCGTCGACGCCTACCGTTATGCGTCGGTACTGGAAAAGTACAACTCGATCCGGCAGGAGAAGGAACAGGAGATTTTTCAGGAAGCCAAGGAACAGATTGAACAGAGCCCGGACCTCGCGGAGCGTTATTCGCTGCTGGTGGCGGGACGGGAATGGCATCAGGGCGTGATCGGAATCGTGGCTTCGCGCCTGGCCCGCGACTACAACCGCCCCGCTATCGTGCTGACCATTCAGAATGAGCACGCCTACGGCTCCGGCCGCAGTGTCGGATCCCTGAACCTGATCGATATCCTCGGCAAAGTTTCGCCCCTTCTGGAGCGTTACGGCGGCCACCCGATGGCAGTCGGAATCGGATTGCTCTCGGAAAAGATCACCGAACTCTCCGCCGCCCTCGAAAAACATATCCGGACGGTCATGAATCCCGACGACCTGCTGGAAGTCACCGAATACGACGGCGAGATCGAACTCGAGGATCTCTCCCCGAAATTTTTTGAAATGCTGCCGCAACTGGCGCCGTTCGGGCACAGCAACCCGAAGCCGCTGTTCCGCATCACCGGGCTGGAAATGGTCCGGACCATGCCGATCGGCGACCGCCACACCCGGGGCGTCCTCCAAAGCCGCCGCGGCAACAGTATCGACTTTATCGCGTTTAACCGGAAAACGGCCGATTTCCAATGCGGACCCCTTGATCTGCTGTGCATTCCCCAGATCAACGACTATTACCAGACCCGGAAACCACAACTGCAAATTATTGATTTTGCGCCGCTGGTCTGACAGCAGCCCCCCTGGAAAGTCGGAGCTGAATACGGTAAAATTGGATTTAAACAATACCGAATCGACAGAAGGAGATGCGGAGATGTCAAATTTACTGAGAACATTTAATGTCGTACCAATGTTGGCGAACCACGAAGCCGATCTGGCCGCCGATGCGAAAAAACTGCTTGAAGACGGCGTCTGCACCGATATCGCCGCCATGTTTACACTGGTTCCCGAGGGCAACCCTGTGGTGGACAAGGCCGGAATACTGGGGGATCGTTACCGGATTTTCCGGGAAAAACTGGGCAAGGTCAACGGTCGGGTGGGAATTCTGGCGCAGGCCACCATCGGCCACGGCTGGACCCCGGACGAGCCCGTGCACTTTCAGAAAATCGTTACTTCCGGGGGACACGAACCCTATATGATGTGCCCGCTCGGCAAACCGTTCCTGACTTATCTGTACCAGACTGTTCTCCACATCGCCGAGCTCGAACCCGATTTCTGCATGATCGACGACGACTTCCGATTGATCACCGGGCGCGGCGGTTGTTTCTGTCCGCTCCACCTGGCCGCGTTCGGCGCCCGCACCGGGCTCACCTATACCCGTGAATCACTGACCGGCGCTCTGGCCCGCGACCCCGAACTGGCGCGTGAATTCGACCAACTGCAACTGGAAAGCCTGCTGGGAGCCGCCCGGGTCATCCGCAGCGCACTGGACAAGGTCAACCCCGCCATCGCAGGCAGTTTCTGCACCTGTACCCGCGACATCCACCACGCCAACGCCATCACCGAAATCCTGACCGGACAAAATCAAACCCGGATCGTCCGCATCAACAACGCCCGCTATATGTGCAGCGGCAACCGCGATTTTCCCCACCGGATGTATGTCGGCGCCATCCAGATCGCCGGCGTCAGCCCGGAAACAACGGTCCTGGCGGAAACCGACACCTTCCCCCAAAACCGCTACAGCACCGGCGCCACCCCCCTCCATGCCCACTATACCGGATCGCTTCTCGAAGGTTGCGCCGGCGCCAAACACTGGCTCACCCGTCTCTGCGCGTATGAACCGGCCAGCGGCGCCGCTTATCGCGATATCCTCCGAAAACACCGTTTCTTCTATGAAACGCTCTTCCAGACCCGCCACCGCCTGAAAGCCGTGGGCTACGCCGCCGCGGCCCTGCCCCACAATCTCAACTTCGGCGAATATCCGGCGCGTACCTGGGCCTCCTCGCTGGTCGGGTTGATGGGATTGCCCTGCAATTACCTGAAAAATCCGAGACTGCCGGTGATGATGACCGGCGATGAAGTTTCATTATTCAGCGACATGGAACTGCGCGACTTCCTCGTTCACGGCATGATCCTCGACGGCGAAGCGGCGTATTCCCTGAGCAGGCGCGGCTTCGACAACGAACTCGGCGTGCATGTGAGGCAGTGGAACGGCAAACAGGTTTCCGGCGAATTGCGCGGAGACTCGCTCATGCACGGCGGCGAGAAATATTTCCACCTGAAACCTCTGAATGCCAGAGTCTCCACCGATTCCCAACTGATCCACCAGCCATTCGGAGGCAGCGCCAATCATGAAATCCTGGGCCCCGGCGCGGTCACTTATGAAAACGCCCACGGAGGACGGGTAGTCATTTTTGCAGGGACGCCGGGCGAACCGGGCTACAGCGGCTTCTCGTTTCTGAACGAAACCCGCAAGAAACAACTGGTCGCCATGCTTGAATACGTCTGCAAGGGGCCGCTCGATTTCTATTATCCGGGCGATGCGGAAGTTTTCCTGAAATACGGTAAACTGGACAACCACACCTATTTTCTCTCGCTGCTGAACCTCGGTCTGGATGAACTCCAGGAAATTCCATTGAATTCGGGTCACAAGCTCAATTCGGTGGAACTGCTCGAACCGGCCGGAAGCTGGCGCGGCGTCGAACTCCGCGGCAATGTCGTGAAAACCAAGCTCTCGCCGATGCTCCCGCTGATCCTGAAAATCGACGTCGATTGACAAATAGGATGGCGAATACTGCCAGTCCAACCCCGAGGGTTGTTCCGGCAGTAACGATTATTTCTCCACCAGCAGATTAGGCGCGTGGGTCGTGAACAGCGGCGACAGCGGTTCGATCAACCGCATCTGCACGTCTTCCACCGCATTCGTCAGCACAATCGACCAGACTTCCGCCCCGTCGCTGTCGCGTTTGACAGTAAAGACTTCCGGACCGTCGAAGTCGACCCGTTTTTCCACCGATTTGCCGTCCGGCGACTTGATTTCGGCTGAAACCGTTTCCCCCGGATACCCGGTTACTTCCACTTTAAATTCCTTCAGTCCGGCAGGCACGGCGAAGTAAATCGGCGTCCCTTTGCCGCGGGGCTTGAAAAAACTCACATAGCCGTCGGTTCCAGCCGCGCTCTTGACCGCCCAATGCATCGGCGTCAGCGGTTTAAAATAAAGCATATGGAGACCGATATTGAGATCAAGCATGTACGCGCCGGTCTTTTCCGGTGTGAAGCTGAACTCTTTATTTTCGCCGGGAGTCATGGTGCCGAGGACTTCGCCGGAGCCGTCCGGTTTGACCAGTTTGACGGCCAGTTCGCGCGGTCTGCGCTTCGTATCCCGTCCGCGCAATTCAAACTTGAGTTCCTTGCCGGCTTCGCCCCAGATCAAAATATTGACATGTTGGCGCAAATTCAATATTATCCGGGTCGCAACCGGTTTTGCGGCGGCCGGGTACAATTTGGCGGCGTCGATTTCGCGGCTCTTGTAATCGGTGGGCTGATCGAATCCCTGTTCATGGATATACTGAGCCACATCAACTTTTTTGCCGTCCACGATCAGCATGCCGGTCACTTCTCCAAGCCATGTGTTCGGCGTCCAGTTCTTAAAAGCGATCAACCGGCGTCCGGGAATCGTCTTTACCTGAACATTGTCGAATATCGTATTGCCCACCATTCCCTGGGACGGACGGTTGTAAGTGAAACTGATGGGGGTAATCCCACGATCCTTGCCGGAATCGATCAGCTGGGTATTTTTGACAATGATTTTGTAGAATTTGGCCAGATGGTTACCAATGACGATGCCGCTGTTGCCGGTTTCCCTGATAACGCAGTCCTCAATTTCGACTTTGGTAACCAT
>CALABZ010000032.1 GCA_937888615.1 uncultured Lentisphaeria bacterium
TCACAGGGGTACAGCAGGCGGGAGCAAGATTGCGGCGCCCCACAACCTCCACCACGCAGATGCGGCACGAGCCCATGCGGTGCTCGATATTGAAAGAATCGAGGTTCATGTGGCAGAGGGTCGGGATTTTGATCCCGATTTTAGTAGCGGCCTCGAGGATGGTGGAATTGTCATCCGCCTCGACAGGCATATTGTTAATCGTCAGTTTAACCATTATGAGATATCTCCTAAATTATACGCGGTCAATGGCATGGAATTTGCAGGCGTTGAAGCAGACGCCGCACTTGATGCACTTGGTCTGGTCGATCGTATGCTTGTTCTTCTTTTCGCCGGAAATGCAGTTTACCGGGCAGTTCCTGGCGCAAAGTGTACAGCCGACGCAGTTGTCGTTGATATGATACGAGATCAGTTTGGTGCAGACTCCGGCCGGGCAGCGATGATCTTTCACATGGGCGAGATACTCGTCACGGAAACGGGTCATCGTGGAAAGCACCGGGTTCGGCGAGGTCTGTCCAAGACCGCACAACGCAGTATCTTTAATGGTTTCAGCCAACGTCCGGAGTTTATCAAGAACCCCCTCATCGGCTTTGCCTTCGCAAATATCCTGGAGCATATCAAAAAGCCGACGGTTGCCGATACGGCACGGCGTACATTTGCCGCAGGATTCATCCAGGGTGAATTCGAGGAAGAATTTCGCGATATTGACCATGCAGTCGTCTTCGTCCATCACGATCATACCGCCCGATCCCATCATCGAACCGAGCGCAATCAGCGATTCATAATCAATCGGCACGTCAATATTGTCCGTGGTGATACAACCGCCGGAGGGACCGCCGGTCTGAACAGCCTTGAATTTGCGTCCGCCCTTGCATCCTTTGCCGAGGTCGAAAATGATTTTGCGCAACGGTGTACCGACGGGAACTTCGACCAGGCCGACTTTGTCGATCTTGCCGGCGAGGGCGAAAACCTTGGTGCCGGGAGATTTTTCAGTCCCGATCTTGCGGAACCATTCGACGCCGTTGCGGATGATCGCGGGAATTCCGGCGTAAGTTTCGACGTTGTTCACCACGGAAGGAGCGTTCCAGAGGCCGGACACGGCCGGGAACGGCGGTTTAAAGGTAGGTTCGCCGCGTTTGCCTTCGATCGAATGAATCAGGGCGGTTTCTTCACCGCAGACGAATGCGCCCGCGCCGTATTTCAGGTCAATGGAGAAGTCAAAACCGGTTCCCATGATGTTCTTGCCGAGCAAACCGGCTTCTTCGGCCTGTTTGATGGCAATCCGCAGGCGCTGGATGGCCAGCGGATATTCGGCACGGATGTAAATGTAACCCATGTTGGCGCCGATTGCATAACCGCCGATCGCCATGGCTTCCAGGACTGCATGAGGGTCGCCTTCGAGCACAGCACGGTCCATGAATGCGCCCGGGTCGCCTTCGTCGGCATTGCAGATCAGGTATTTCGGGGTTCTTTTCTGTTTGGCCGCGAATTCCCATTTGCGTCCGGTGGGGAAGCCGCCGCCGCCGCGCCCGCGCAAACCGGAATCGATCATGGTTTTTACCACGTCTTCGGGGGTATTTTTGGTCAACACCTTAGCCAGCGCCGTATAACCGCCGGAAACGAGGTACTGGTCGAGATTCTCGGGATCGATGCGACCGCAGTTGCGCAGAACGATACGGGCCTGAATTTGTTTTTCCGGGTCGGCCTGTTCTTCATCTTCGGGGCAATACCAGTTGCGGTCCAGCAACGCGATGCCGACGGCCACGCCCTGTCCGGCGTCGATGATTGCCGCGGCGTCTTCGGGGGTCACATTGCCGTAAAAAGTGCGTTCGCCGGTTTCGTTGTTCACGACTTCCAGCGTCGGTTCGGAGTGACACATGCCCATGCAGCCGGTCTTGACCAGTTCGAAAGCGTGTTCGAGTTTACGGTCGGCGATGGTCTGGTGCAGGGCGTCGTAAACCGGGTTACCGCCGGCGGCGATCCCGCAGGTGCCCAGCGAAACCATGATTGTCGTCGGGGCTTTTGAAGACTTTTTGAGGTTCTCCACCCGTTGATAAAGCTTTTCCACACTGTCAATCATCATTATTCACTACCTTTATTTGCAATCATTGATAATTTCGGGCACCATGCTCGGGGTGACATTGCCGTACACATGGTCGTTGACCATCACCACCGGAGCCAAACTGCAGGCTCCCAGGCAGCGGACGCCGCCCAGTGAGAATTTGCGGTCGGGCGAGGTTTCGCCCTGGTCCAGATTCAGGTAGCGCTTGAACTCTTCGAGGACACTGCCGGCGCCTTTGACGAAGCATGCGGTCCCGGTACAGATGTTGATCTTGTAACGGCCCATCGGCTGTTCCGTGAAATAATGATAGAAACTGATGACGCCGTAAACTTCCGATAAATGAAGTTTCAACTTTTTCGCGACATGCTTCTGCACTTCCAGCGGCAGATATCCGAAGATATGCTGCGCGCGATGCAGACACTGGATCAGATTGCCGCGATTCTTCTCGACATCTTCGCTCACGCCCAGTCCATCGATGTAGGCGTCGAGCTCCGCTGTCTTTTCCGGATACTTGGTCACAAGATCAAGTTCTTCACAATTCTGACAAGACATTTTTGCGCTCCTTATCTGTGTTGCCACTCTATAAAAATACTTTTATATTAATATTTTGATATCAATATAAGCAACTGTTAATGAGATATTTAAATCAAAATACCGAATTCTTTTAAAATAACCGCATTTCTTCATCTGTCCAGTGACAATTCAAG
>CALABZ010000033.1 GCA_937888615.1 uncultured Lentisphaeria bacterium
CCATGTCGGAATAATCACTCCGCCATAATGGATAAGAACGACTGGTTGTTTCCAAATCAATACGCCTTCCACCGCTGGCACAATTGTCTATGACCAAATTCGGATGACGCCGCCGCAGTTCGTCCCAAAACGTATACAGTCCTTCGATATGTCTTATTTCGGTCATTCCAATGCGATCAACCGAATCCGCGTTCTTCCAGAAAGCCAGAGGGGACATGTTAAAATCCTGACGATAAATATCAACCTGGAAGTCTTTGATAAATCGGGAAACTACATCCGTAATATATTGACGCGCCTCGGGAATCCCCAGATTAAGTAAATAAAAACAGGAATCTTTATCAGCCAGCATCCAATCCGGATGGTTTAGCGCCAGTGGAGTTTCCTTACATACCCGTTCCGGTTCAAACCATAGAATAAATTCCATATTATTTTTGTGGATAATATCACTCAGTGGTTTTAGGCCGTCAGGAAATACCTCGCGCCGAATACGCCAATCTCCGACTTCTTTCTCCCACTGCCCGGTTGCGAACCCAGTGAGCTTCAACCCCGATTTCATGTCCTTTTTCAACGGCTTTTACCTCCCCATCAAAGGTCAATGATGCGGGGTTTAGGTGATGAGAACACATAGTCATATGCGCAACAGGAGGGATGGCAACTTCTCCTTGTTTTCTTATTGTATAATGTTCAAGAATAATTTTTCTGAGCAGATTATTACCCGTGATAGGATCATCACCATACCAGTCAATCAAAAGGATACGCGGAGTGCGTATCTTCTCGCCCGGATGAAGTCGCAAATGAGTTTTTGCCATACCCGCTGATATCTGCAGTTGTTTGTCGTCTCTGGCAAATGAGGCCAGCCATTGTCCTGACCATCCCACAGCCAGCATTAATCCTGAATTCTCTGTTATCTGCAGATTCATAAATGGCAATGCATTGTCAGAGGATCGTCCCCCCTCAGGCCGGATTTCAAATGCAGCGGGATAATGCCCTCCTATGCCCGTGTGTAAAGGAGTGAAATCATCAATGACACAAGTGCTTCCCCTGGCATGATGCAGATATACAGGTTTTTCAAAATCAACTTCAATATTCGTATCCAGAGGCAGAATATTCTCAATTAAGCCAGTGTCTTTATCGCCTTTATTTTCAAAACTTACAACCCATTCGGCGGCAGGAAATTTATCAAATGAACGAATATCAATAGATACGATGAGACGAGACATCGGATCTTCAAATTTCATCCGGCGCAGTTGCCCGCTTTCATTTTTTATTGTTTCTTCAGTCAATTCCCAGGATGGCAGAAAATCTTTCGAAGATTTGCCATCCAGTATAAATGACATTGGCTGCTTATCTTTAGACCATTTACTAATAAACATTTTATCCTCTCTATTGGAGCATGACTGGGAATTTTATATTACAACAACTGATGTTTTTCCCACTGTCTGTTTTCATTGAATCACCACCTGTCGGTTCGAAACGGAGAAGCGGGAAGGCCGGCATTATTATAAAGGTTGGCGGAGGACGGATTATCCGCCCAGGCATAACGAACCGCTTGTGGAAAGTCCACTCCATCGGCCCTTACGATAACACTGCTGCCCTTAATGTCCGCTTGAGCCGGAACAAATACTTTTTCGTCACCGGCGATAACAAACCCCAGCAGTTCTTTGCCATGACAAACCAATTCGGAGCCGAAACACTCAAAGTCTATTCGGATTGAGTCCCTGTTAATGATATGGGATTTGTACAATGGCCCTGATTTGATTATCGGTTTCCCATAAGTATCAGCCAGAGCCCATAGTGCCAGCCGTTCTCCCACATCCGCTTTATTTCGCGGATGGACATTATCCGCCTCTCCGATATCAATGGTAACCGCCAGACCGGTATTCGGCTCACTCAGACTGTTCAGTTGAGCCTCCCGAATAAAGGCCCATTCGGAATCAGGCTGAAAATCTTTCGGTTTGCAAAAATTCGCAAGCTGAACAATCAGAAATGGGAAATCCCCCTGGCCCCAAAAGAAACGCCAGTCGCGGATCAGGTCTGTCATCATGCGAAAGTATTTTTCCTTAGATGTTGCGTTAGCTTCGCCCTGATACCATATTATGCCGCGAACAGCATAAGGAATTACGGGGTTAACCAAATTGTCAAATAAAATATGAGGGGTATTCGGATTGCCGGGGCCTGGCTCCAGACTGGGGGATAACACATTACCAATGTTCTTTTCCACGAAGAATTTCCATTCTCCGGAAAGTGCGATAGCTTGCTCAGGGGATTCCTTCGGGTAGAGCATCATAGCATGGGCAGGTCCGATCAGTCCGCCGTTATCGGCAAATGAATATACTCGCACGGCAATCGCGTTTTCGCCATGCCTCAATATGGTTGACGAGATTTGATATTTACGCGTAACATTCCAATATTGCGTCTCGATCCCGTGTCCCATGCCTCCTGTCTTAACTCCGTTGAAATAACTTTCATCATGTTTATCGATCGCACCGAGTTCAAGACAGAGATCTTTATTGAGCCATCCATCCGGGATATTAACTTTTTTCCGGAACCATAAAGCGCCGTTGAATACAACTCCACGCTGTTTCCAACTGCCGGGCAACACCATGGTGTTCCATTTGTTGTCATTGAAATTCAATTCGGCATATCCCTGACTGAGTCCGTTATTTCCTTCGTCTGAAATTAACTTTGGACTAAGCCGATGGGAAACTCGTTCTCCCGGATCGTAAAGCGAAAGATGACGATATGGCTTCCAGTATACCGGATCGGAGGTCATCATATCAACCTTATGAACCAGATCGCAAAAATACTCATTACGTAACAGTGTTTCCCGACTGATCCATGCTTCAATCTGAGTTCCGCCCCAGGCATTACAAATAATACCGACAGCAATATCCAGTTCCCTATGCAATCTATCTGCGAAATGATATGCAACGGCTGAAAAATCCAATATGGCTTCATTTTCTGCAATAATCCATTCAGCATCGCATTCCTGTTGTTTCCCCGCCAGGGCCAGATGCGGCATTGAATACATTCTTAACATTGGTGTTGAGATATGAGAAAATTCCTTTCTACAGCATCCCAACATTCGAAACGTAAACTCCATATTGGACTGTCCTGACGCAAGCCATACTTCTCCGATATAAATATCTTCGGCGCCGGCCCTATCTCCGGTAACCAGATCAATGGCTTCCAACCGATAAGGACCGCCAGCAGGCATGGATGGCAACCGAACCAGGAATTTCCCATCCGATCCGGACAATGATTCTGCCCGGACCGGACCTAGCGTTATCGCAACTTTACGGCGCGGAGATATCCATCCCCATATCGGAATCGGCATATCTCGTTGGAGTACGGCATGATCGCCAAATAATGCTGCCAGTTTCATATTTGATCAAGTTATTTTGAGGCTTTTGGGGAATCATTTTCGGCTTCCACGATTTTCTTAGGTACGGCATCTATTATTACCGTGGTGTCCAGTGCGTTCCCGGTATAGGGTTCTTTTACTCCGGAAAACTGATTTTCCCGGACCAAGACCCCTTCCGGAGCTTGAAAAGGAAGCGTTGGGCAGGCGCTTGCGCGCCAATCAACGGTCAGACCGCAGTTGTAAGGTTCGATAAAATCCCTTTCGGCATCGACCCGAATTCCGCTGTCACTGTCAGCTATCCGACAATGTTCTACGATAACATCGGTGACCAGTCCGCGCACACGGATCACGCCATTATTGTGGATACAGTGTCTCCGTACAACCTGCCAGCGGCTGGGAGAAAGATTCCGTTTTCGTGCAACATTCTCACCCAAAGCGTTTTGAACCCATGCCGGCGTTTGTTCCATCCAGCAGGTTTCTCCCACTTCGTACATCGGATCGGATGTCTCGCCCAATGGAGCAGATAGCATACGACAGGCGCCATGGACTAGCATTTCAGTTTCGCCTCCGAGCCAGCGATCAACTTCCGGGACCCCGCCGCCCCAGCCGTTGCCTACCAGAGTTTCATTGTCAAGAAACTGATTGTACCAGCTCAGGTCAACGCGACTCATTTTAGAAAGATCTTTACGTCCGGCCCATTGCCCCATATATCCAAGCGAATTAAAGTTACTAGTGCGTATCCCTTTATTACCTGCAACAATGCATTCACAGTTACCAGGATAAAGCTGAACAATCGTTCCCCCATCACTGCAGACGTTGTCAATAATCAGATGCTGTCGGTTGCAGCAACCAATCGCAATATAACTGGTGTCATCCGGTAATACATCCCATGGACGGTCTATTTTTACTTTTTTGTCCTTGGGGTAATCGGTAACAAACCGCAGTTGTCCTGTTCCGCGTCCATCTACTACAAAAACAACAGTTCCGTACTTGTTGGGGAGTGAGCCTTTTCCCTGTTCAGCAAACCAGGAGTCGACCAATTCAAATTTATTATCATCAATATTTATTATTTTTCCGAAATAGGCGGTTCCGTGGCCGTCAAAAGTAAGACATTCATGGTCCCCCGTGTACAAATGTTGCGTTCGGTTACCGCGATAATAAACGTGCTGGATAAGAGAGGTACCGAATAATCCAATACAACTGCCACTGGATATCATCCCCCCCTGATATTCATTGTTCTCAAATACGATTTCGCTTCCGCCCAAAAAACTATTGCCGAAACCACATATCTTATTATTGCTGATAACTGAACCACGTCCATTATAGACAGCAATCCCAACCTTTGACAGGATGTCGCAGTTAATAATCCGTACATTTTCCCCCCATAACTCGATACCAGGACCTCCCCATTCATCGGCTTTGGGAACTGGGCGCTTATGATGAGCTCTATTACTTTGTAATGGAGTGGTCATGTAAAACGGGTTTGCCCTGATTAATACATTTTCTATCCTAACATTACTGTCGCCCTTGATGATACTATGCAAGGGGCCTTGGGCATAGATTGCCAAATCCTCAATTGAACTGTTATTCGCACAATCCAGAAGACATGGCAAAGCTTTTTCCTTATCGGGCCACCACAACGAGGTCAGATTGGCTCCTGCGCCACGCAACGTTACGTTTTCCATGACGAACAGTTGTGAATCCATAAAAATCATTGGGCGCAAACCGGAATCAATTCTGAAGCGGCCGCGTGGAATTTTGATGATCGCTCCGCCATGGATGCAACGCGCCCTTTCCATCGTCTGGACAAAAGCCATAGTCGAGTCCCTGGTTCCTGTCGGGTCAGCATCAGGATGATCGCATAAGTTGATTTCCGGTCTGGTATCCGGAGTGCGCTGGATAACTTTTACTGTTCCTGCTTCATTCCAGATGCTGCCATTAAATGCGGATACTGGATATTCTCCATTGGCAATATCCGGCGGCAGGATGGCTTTCAGTTCATAGCAGTCATTAAACTCGCATTTAAGTTCATGATCACCGACCTTTATTTTCGATGCACCATCCAGGCAGAGGCTTTTCCCGAACAATCGCAGCCAATCTCCGGAATAAGCGATATCAACGCCACCGTCACCTTGCTTCCACCAGACCTCAGGTGCATTAACCATGAACTCGTCGGAAAAAACTTTGTCTTGTCTTACGCGACACTTCCAGGCTCCGTATTTCAAGGTCCCGGGAATAACGGCTTTAATACATTGCCGGGACTGTTGAAGCGATTCGAGTGCCACCCAGTTGTCGGTTTTCGCATTTTCCGTCAGCTCTACAATTGCGTTTGCGGTAAAATCTTCACCGGCAATCATCAATGTTTCATTTGGTTTAACCGGCGATGAGTGCCAAAATATGACTGGTTTATTCTGCTTTTTCATTACCCTGATAGATCCTTATGCGTTTTCAGGTTTAAGCTATTGCTCCGAAACAAAACCTGTTATAATTTTTTGCGGCTCGGAACTGGCTTTAAATTACAACTGATTTTGTTTCTGTTTTATAGTTAGTGTTTTTAGTATTTTTCATCAGCCAATAAAGATATTGATTTGGTTAATATCATTCACTGGCTGATGGTGACTAATAATTATTTTAAGATCATGATTGGCCAGAGGTCAGGTCTGATATAGCAATGTGCTCCTTTTTCGCTT
>CALABZ010000034.1 GCA_937888615.1 uncultured Lentisphaeria bacterium
TGACCTGTGCCGCATAGGCCAGGAAACGGGCGTTTTTGCGGAAAATGCGGACGGCGTCCGGGTCTCCGCTCTGGTAAAGTTCCAGCACTTCGTTGTATTTCAAGTGACGGCCCTTGGCATCGGCCACCATATCGATCAGGGTACTGTCGCGGGTCAGGTCTTCCAACGCCCGTGATTGGGCTGTAAACTCAGGTTCGGGGTCGAACGGCATCTGCATTTGGCCGATTTCACCCGCCGAACCGAAACTGCCCCGGAAGATTTTGCCGTCGATAACGATCCCCGCGCCGACGCCGCGCCCGCTGGTCAGGTACGCCAGACTCCGGTACGGAACCCCGCAACCCACCTGTTTCTCGGCGAACGCCGCCGCATTCGGGCGCTTTTCCAGGAAAACAGGGACTTGGAAGCGCTCGCTCAATCGTCCGGTCAGATTATGTCCGGCGATATCGAAGTTGCTGCTGGAGAGAATTTCGCGGTGGTCCGCGTCCACCAGTCCCGATACGGCGATGCCGATCCCGCGCACGTTGTCCTGAATCAGCAGGGTGATAAGCTGGCGGAGCGAGGTCAGGATTGATTCGAAATTATTGTTGTAGGTGATGTTGCGATGCCGCACCACCTGACCGTTCAGGTCGCAGAGGACGCCGCGGATCTGGTATTCGTCGGCCAGGTCGATGCCGATGGCGTACCCCGCTTCCGGGCATAGTTTCAGCATGATCGGGCGTTTGCCGCCGCTCGAAGTCCCTTTGCCGGTTTCCATAACCAACCCGGTGCCGAGCAGTTCGCCGACCACGGTGGAAATGGTGGGACGGGTAAGTCCGGTAAGCTTGGAGAGCTCGGCCCGGGAAACCTCGCCCCGGGTCCGGATCAGCTTCAGGAGCTGGCGCTGGTTGCGGAGGTTCGGGGCGGCCATGATCACTCCATCTCGGATTTGGCTTTGCGCCCCATGAGTTCGATGATCGCCTGGCGCGGGTCGTGTCCCTCGTAAATGACGGAATGGACCTGTTCGATGATCGGGGCCTCGACATTGTGGTTCTGCGCCAGTTGCCAGGCGCTTCGGGCGGTTTTGACCCCTTCGGCCACCACCATGCCCATTGAACGGGTGATTTCATCGATTTTCAGGCCGCGGCCGAGCTGTTCACCGACGTAGCGGTTGCGGCTGTGTCCGCTGCAGCAGGTCACGATCAGGTCGCCGATGCCGCTGAGCCCGGCAAAAGTCATCGGACTGCCGCCCAGCGCCGCGCCCAGGCGGCTCATTTCGGCGATGCCGCGGGTCATCATGGCGGCCTTGGGATTGTCGCCGAGTCTCATGCCGTCGATGATGCCGGCGGCGATGGCCATGACGTTTTTCAGCGCGCCGCCGAGCTCCACCCCCACGTAATCGTCGGAGGTATAGACCCGAAAATACTGGTTCATGAAAAGCTGTTGCACCTCTTGCGCCAGCTCCGCGTCGGCGGACGCCGCGACTACCGCGGTCGGAATTTCGCGCGACACTTCTTCGGCGTGACTTGGCCCGGACATCACCGAATAACGGCATTCGCCGAGGATTTCCCGGCACATGTCGCTGACCCGCATAAGCGTTTCGCATTCGATTCCCTTGGCTACGTCGATCAGCTTATGGCGGTCCGGTTTGAGGAACGGCTTCATCTGTTTGAGCACGCCGCGCATGTACTGCGTGGGCGAGGCCAGAATCAGGTATTCCGCCTGCATGGCGGCTTCAAGGTCGGATTCGAGGCGCAGGCCCGGAGGAAGTTTCACCCCTTTCAGAAAACGGGTGTTTTCGTGTTCGCGTCTCATCTGTTCGATATAATCCGGGAACGGGCCCCAGAGCGTCACGTCGTGTCCGTTGCCGGTCAGGAGCATGGCCAATGCGGTACCCCAGCCGCCGTCGCTTAAAATCGATATTTTCATTTTTTCTCCCCCTTTTTGCTGAATCTGTTTTCGGTGCCGTTGAGGAGGCGGCGGATATTGCCCGCGTGCCGTATGATCGCCAGCACCCCGATCAGGTACAGGAAAATCAGAATCCAGACCGAATGATAATAAATATTGAAATACGAGAAAAATGTAGCCGCCACCGGCAGTACCGCGCAGGCGGCGATGCTCGCCAGCGACACATAGCGGCTGGCCAGAAACACCACCAGCCAGACGATTCCCGCCGCCAGGAACGACAGCGGCGACATGCCGAGCAGCACCCCGAAAATGGTCGAAATTCCCTTGCCTCCCTTGAACTTGATGAACACACTGAACATGTGTCCCGTGATCGCCCCGAACGCGGCGATGATCTGGGCGAATCCGTGCGGGTCTTTGAACACGCCCCAGGTTAACAGCAGCGACACCCCCAGCACCGGAATGAACCCTTTCAGCAGGTCGAGCAGGAAACAGAGCCGTCCCCACCATTTGCCGATGCTGCGGGTGACGTTGGTCGCGCCGATGTTGCCGCTGCCGACGGTGCGGATGTCAATCCCTTTCATTCGGCCAATCAGGTAGCCCCACGGAATCGACCCGAAGAGGTAGGAAATCAGGAAAATAACGATATAGATGATAATAGTTGTCGAGGTCATGTTGTTTTTTACCTTGTTTTATAAGTCAACCTAATTATATTATTGCATGATTTTTAATTTGCAAATGAGGTTACTGTGAAAAAAGCGTCTTTAATCGTGGCCAATGCCGAAAAATCGGCCGATCTGCTGTACGCCACCGGTTTCCGGGCTCCCGATCCCTATATTTATTTCGCGATGGGAGCGAAACGGGGCATGATTCTGTCCGAGCTTGAATACGACCGCGGCCTTCAGGAGTGCCGCGACGGCATCCATGTATTCCGCTACGAGGATTTCATTCGCCGCGGCAAACGCGGTATGGGGGATATACTGCGTGTGCTGGCGAAAAGCTTGAAAGCGGGCAGTTTCCTGGTGCCGTCCGATTTCCCGCTCGGCCTGGCCGATTTCCTGCGGCATCATGGCATCGAGGTCAAAAGTTCGAAGCACGAATTTTTCCCGGAACGCGAATTCAAGAGCGAACGCGAGATCGACTGCCTGCGCGAGGCTCAGCGAATCACCGGGCTCGGAATGCGCCGCGCCGAAAATATCCTGCGCGAGTCGGATATTTCACCGTCCGGCGTCCTGTATTGGAACGGCGCGCCGCTGACTTCCGAAATCCTTCGCGCCGAAATCAATATCGAACTGATCCGGCACGACGCATTCGCCGAATCCACCATCGCGGCGGGCGGCGTACAGGGGGCCGAACCTCACAATGAAGGAAGCGGCGAACTCTACACGGGCGCCCCGATCGTCATCGACATTTTCCCGAAAATTATCGCCACCGGGTATCATGGCGACATGACCCGGACGTTCGTCAAGGGCGAGGCCCCGGAAATCGTCCGCAGAGCCTACCAGGCGGTGCACAATACGCGCGAACGCTGTAAAACCATGGTTCGCGCCGGGGCCATCCCTGCGGAAATCCACCGGTTTGCGGCGGAATTTCTCGCCCAACAGGGGTTCCCGACCGGGCGACGCGCCAACGGCAAAAGCTACGGATTTTTCCATGGGCTCGGGCATGGTCTCGGACTGGAGGTTCACGAAGCGCCGCGGATGAACCTGCGCAATCCGGTTCCGTTCAAGGGCGGCGAAGTCGTCACGGTGGAACCGGGCGTTTATGACTCGGCATGGGGCGGCGTCCGGCTGGAGGATGTGGTGGCGGTTCGCGGGGACTGTGCGGAGTGCCTGACCGATTATCCCGATCAGCTGGAACTGGATTAAATGCTATGAACGAAAAAATAAGCAGTACAAATAAAGTAATCGCACTGGATATCGGCGGCGTCTGCATCCAACTGCATCATGAACTGGCCGCCTTGAGCTGGGGTATCCGTTCGCTGGCCGAACTGCCGCCGCCGTTTCTGCGGGCCTGCGCACAACTGGAATGCGGGGCGATTTCCGACGGCGAATGGTTGTCGGTTTGCCGCGAAACCATGCCGGAACGCAACGACGCGGACGACGGCGAAATCTATGCAGCGTTCAACTCCGTCGTCGGCACGGATATTCCCGGCATGGCGGCGCTGGCCCGCCGGCTGGTGGACGACGGCTGGCGGCTGATCTATTTCTCCAACACGTCGCGGATGCACGCGTTGGAAGTGGCGCGCAACCTTTCGTTCGCGCCGCTGGTGACCGGGGCGGTCTACAGTTATGACGCGGGGTGCATGAAGCCCGATCCGCGCATTTACGAGATATTCGAGCAAAACTACGGCGTACCCGCGTTTTACTTCGACGACCGCGCCGAAAACATCGAAGCGGGTTTGAAACGCAATTGGAACAGCCGCCTTTTCACCGGCGTGGCCGATGCCGAGGCGTTCATTTACGACTGAGGCGTATCGGGGCGGCGGCGGAACGAAATTCCTGAATTCTTCGGAAAAGGGGATTGACTTTTCCGGGATACTTGTTATAATATATGTTAATACAAGTTAAAAGGTGTGTTTGGTTATGGCAATTCTTCAGGAACAGGTTTTCCGGTATCTGAGCGATCTGATCGCGAACGGCAATCACAATGACATGCTGCCCTCGCAAAATCAGTTGCGGGAACGTTTCAACGTGAGCATGATCACGGTGAGAATGGCGCTCGACAAGCTGGAGGAGGAGGGATTGATCTTTCGCCGCCAGGGTAAAGGGTGCTTTATCCGCAAGGTCGACAACAATGAACCCGACATCCGGATTTTCCTGGTGCTGCCGAACAAAACCGATATTCGCAACGAGTTCGTCAACGGCATCTTTAATGCCGCCCGCGAACGCAAATATCATGTGATGTTCTACAGTTACAACGGCAACGGCGTGGATTTGCAGCGCGAAATCCGCCTGTTCGCCCCGAACGCGATCATCTGGGTGGCGCCGAATCTTTTGGAGGAGGCGGAAACCATCGAACGGCTGTCCGAGTTGAACGCTTTTCTGTTGCTTTTCAACCGGAAATTCAGTCATCCGCGGGTCAGTTATGTAACCGGCGACCTTTTTCGCGACGGCAAGCTGATGGCGGAGAACATGTTGAAGCGTTCTCCGGAGAAAATCCTTTATATCGGACACGACGAGAGCATATCGTTTTCCAAAACACGGTATGACGGTTTCGTCGTGGGACTGGAAAGCGCCGGTTTCGACCGGGCGGGAGGCCTCTATGAAATTCCGTTCAGCACCCGTATTTACCGACCCGGCATGCTGACGCCGCTTGTTCTTGAGGCTCTGCGCCAGAACCGTTTCGAAGCGGTGGTCTGTTCGCAGGGGGCGGTCTGGAACGACATGGTCGAGGCTTTGAGGAAAAGCCGGCACGGCGGCAAGGACGTCTGGTTCGGCAACTTCAACCAGATACCGGAGGATGACCCCTTGCTGAACCGTTCCGTGATGATCCTTCAACCGATCGAAGAAATGGGGCGACTGGCGATTGATTCGGTGGGGCGGCTGATTGAAAACGAGGCCCGGCAGGTGTGTCTGGAAATCCCCTCGCGACTGATTCAGCCCTCGAGTATATTGAAAAAACGAAAAATGCACACTTTACAGGAATATTGAATATTAAGAAACAAGGGAACAAACAATGAGAAAAAATTTCACACTTATTGAATTACTCGTTGTCATAGCTATCATCGCTATTCTCGCGAGTTTGCTTCTGCCGGCGCTGAACAAAGCCAGGGAGTCTGCGAAGATGAGTCGCTGCTTGAATAATACGAAACAACTGGGGATGGTTCTTCAACTTTACAGTGACGACTTTTCCTCATGGCTGCCTTATCCCATAAACAGATATGGATATAGTGGTCGAATTTATCCCTACAACTGGCTTAACTGTTTATGGTTGAATAACTATATTCCGGCAAAGAACCGGGATCTCACTATGCATAACACAAATCCGGCGGTTGTTGGATGTGACAAAGTCTGGCAAGTGTTGGCTTGTCCCAACTCCGACGGATACAACGATACGAATACATTCATGCAAGGGTGGTCCAATGGCAATCCTGCCTATACCAGTGCCGATTACGGTCTCAACTATTTTGCCGGATATCCAGATACTTCCGGTAATGTGGAGCAGACGCTGATTCGGTTGAAAGAACCATCCCGAAAAATTGTGGCAGCAGAGTCGAATGGGTGCGTCTTCAGTAGTAACGGTTGGGCTTCCGGATCGGCATTTTCGCTGATGTACCGGCATCAGCGTCAAGGAAATCTGCTGATGGGGGATGGTGGTGCTCGTAGCCTGATGTATAAGAATAGCGATATAATATTTCTGAAGGAAGGACTTTAGTATTTCACACCTGCCGTCGATGAGAGCATGCTTGAGTCATGAGGTGATTTCCCCGCTTCGATCAGGCTTATTTGCAAGTGTTACCGCAAGAATTCTGCAAATTCAGATTTTAGGAGCGAATAAAATAATGACAAAAATTGATTAAATGTATAAATTTTTGACAAAACAGTTCCAAACCTTAGGAGATAAAATTAAGATGAAGTTCAGAAATAAAATCGACTGCTTTAAGATAAATCGCCTGTGTCTCCCCCTATTGGCAGCTTGTATGAGCATGCCATTATTACTGGCAACCGGTTTGTCTGCGAAAGATGCAACAATTACGGATTTCCTAAACCGAACCGCAAAAGTCAAGGCGACATATACTTGGATGGGCTCTGATTTTCACGAAAATCCCGAGAAAGTGGTACGGGATCTACATGAAAACGGCTTCAATACGCTGTTCATAAAAAACGTTCAATTTGATAACCAAAAAGAAGATGAGTGGCGTAAACGCTGGCTGAATGCCGCCGATCGGAATAAAATATGCGTTTTCGCATGCCTGAATTATTATTCCGCTGGACCTGAATTCAAAAATGCTGCCAAATATCGGCAGGCGGTTGACGACAAGGGCAAAACATTAACCGTACCTTGTCCCGTCAATAGACAATATTGGATGGAGGTTATTTTGCCGAGGGCCAAGGATTTGGCGAAATTATTCGGACAGCATTCGAGTTTGTCTGGAATTCTTTTTGATACGGAAATGTATGGTCACAATCCGCTTCATTACTCCAACGCGTGTTGCTTTTGCGACAGTTGCTTCAATACTTTTCTTCGGATGTATGATTGCACGTCGCAGATTGTCCGGGGTGAACGTTTACAATGGCTGAAACAGGAAAAACTCCTGGAGTCGTACCGGAGTTATCTGAAAAGTCAAATTTCCTTGATTGCGGTTGATTTCCAGAAACAATGTCGTATGGTCGCCCCAAAATTGTTGTTTGGTTTTATGAATTACTCGGACAATTGGTTTTTCAGCGGCCTCATGGATGGTTTCAATGACCCTGCGCTTCCTATTATTGTTGCTCCCGAAGATACTTACGAACATGGTTTTTTCCCAGAGGTTTTATACAGATATAGAAAACTGAAAAATAAGTACAATCTGTTGTACGTTTCTGGAATTTGGAATACCTGTTTCAAGCCGGACAGACTGGCTGTGGTCACTTATCGTCTAGCAAATAATGTCGACGGCTATTTCGACTATACCTGCTTTAGTTTTTATCCCGAAGGACACGCTAAAGAGCGAGCCAGAATAAAAGAATATAGCAATGGCGATTTGAATGCATATTGGCGAGCCTATTGTCTGGTAAACTCAGAAATTGATAAAAAAGTAACTAACCCTTCCTATTCCAGTTGTTTGGAGCAGGATCAGCAAAACCTGCTGGTACAAAAAAAGTTGCTTGAATCATTGCCGAAGCTGAAGCCAGAGGAAATGAAAATACTCTTCAAAACCTTGACTTCATTGCGAGGTGCAGAAGGGGTTGTTTTTCCGGTAAGTCCGCAAAATTCGGAAATCTCGTTTATATTTGATCTCGAAAAACTTGAAAAATTGCGAAGCGTCAGCATTACGGCGTCGGGTGGAGGCACAAAGAATGGGTGTTTTCTCCCCGAAGAGTTGAATGTCATGGGAAGTACCGACCGGAAAGATTGGTTCCTGCTTGGAGTGGTGGGCAGAAATGAAAAGACTTTGTCGTTTCCTGAGAATGGCTGGCATTCGGAGAAGCACTATATCAAGGAGATGACCGTCAATATTAAGGATGATCGTAAAGTTCGCTACTTAAACCTGACCATTCGCAAGCCGTCGGACTCGTATGCCGCCAAAGTCACGAAGATAAAATCGAATCAGGTGAAATTTTTGAAACTACTTAATATCGCCGCTTACAAATAGTTGCCGTTGATAAGGGAGCAGGGGATATATTCATGTGATTTCTACGATGCCGGTACAACTGGCGGCGGGAAGAGTTTTCGGGCTTCGCGGAGTTCCTTTCCATTTGAACGCCGCCATCCTGTGAAACGTTTCGTGATATTTCAAGAGGATCTGGCAATCCTTCGCCGGGTGGCGGTGATTTTTGAGTTTCTGCGATTGCATAAGCCTGTTCTGTCATTATATTAATGGAATCGGAATTTTATCCCGGATGCCATGAAGGATTTTTACAGATGACGAAAAGAATAGTTTATGCCAATGCCGAGGCGGACGACAGGGTCCGCCGGTTTGTTCCCCCGGTCCGTGTCGTACAGGAATCGCCGGACGTGAAAGACAGTTCCGTGCTGATCGGAAAAGTCAATATCCAAAGCTATGTCCACTTCGATCCGCCGGAATGCGTCATGCCTCCGGGCAGCTCGCTCATTCTCGACTTCGGCATCGAACTTCACGGACTGCTTACGGTTACTTCCGGGCGGATGCAGAATTCACAACTCCGGGTGACGCTGGGCGAATCGGTTTCCGAAACCCTCACCACTCCGACCGGGGACCATGCCGTTCATCAAGGCACCTTTCCGCTGCCGAAGCTCGGCACGTTTGAATTCGGACAGAGCGCGTTCCGTTTCGTCCGGCTGGAAGTGCCGCCGGAAGCCGGAGAAGTGTGCCTGATTGGCGTATGTACCACCGCGGTTTACCGCGACTGGGAGTACCGCGGTTATTTCGATTCCGACGACGAGCGGCTGAACCGCATCTGGCAAGTTGGGGCGTATACCGTCCAACTCAACTGTCAGGAATACATTTACGACGGCGTCAAGCGTGACCGGCTGGTCTGGATGGGCGATCTCTACCCCGAAGTGCGGACCATCCTGGCGGCGTTCGGCGAAACCGCGTTGATCATGAAAAGCCTCGACTTCATGCGCGACCACACCCCGCATGACAAATGGATGAACACCGCCTCCAGCTATTCCTGCTGGTGGATCATCTGTCACTACGACCTTTACCTGTACGCGGGCGACGCCGCCTATCTGCGTGAACAGAAAAGCGCCATGATTGAGTTGTTGAACCGCCTGATCGGGTGTGTCAATAACGAAGGATTCGAAACACTGACCGAATGGCGTTTTCTCGACTGGTCCACCGCGGACGATCCGATCGCCAAGCACGCCGGACTTCAGGGATTGCTGGCATGGACGCTGAGCTGTGGCACGGTTCTGGCGGTGGAACTCGGCGAGAACGCCGTTGCCGAACGCTGTCGCGCCGCCGCCGCGCGCCTCCGTACCCAGTCTCCGGACTGCGACGGCAACAAAATCGCCGCCGCCATGCAGATCCTCGGCGGCGTGGGCGATGCCCGGACGCTGAACGAGTCGATCATGCGCCGCGATCCGAATAACGGCATCAGCACTTTTTACGGATATTTCGTGCTTCAGGCCCGCGCCCTGGCCGGAGATACCGGCGGCGCGCTGGACGTGATCCGCGACTACTGGGGCGGAATGCTCGATTTCGGCGCGACTACGTTCTGGGAGGATTTCGGCCTCGACTGGACGGCGAACGCCTATGGCATCGACAGTCTTCCGGTTCCGGGCAAAAAGGACATTCACGGCGATTTTGGCAAATATTGCTATACCGGTTTCCGCCACAGCCTTTGCCACGGCTGGGCCGGGGGACCGACCGCGTTCCTGAACGAAAAGGTATTGGGGATCTATCCGGTTGCTCCAGGGTTCCGCGAAGTGCGGATCAATCCGTATCCCGGCAAGTTCACCCGTATCGATGGCGCTCAGCCTACGCCCTACGGTGATATCGAGATTTCAATCCGCCGTTCCGGCGATAAGATTACGAAAAAAGTCAAACTCCCGAAGGAAATCCGGGAGCTGTGATGGAGAACGCAATGGAATTCAGACCCTGCATCGATTTGCACCAGGGCAAAGTCAAACAGATCGTCGGCTCCAGTTTGCGCGACGACGCCCCCGCCGCGGTGGCGGAGAACTTCGTGTCCTCTCATTCCCCGGCGTATTACGCCGAACTTTATAAAAAAGACAACCTGACCGGCGGACATGTAATCATGCTGGGGCAGGGCAATGAACAAGCGGCGCGGGAAGCGCTCGGCGCCTGGCACGGCGGACTGCAGATCGGCGGCGGCATTACCGCGGACAACGCCGGGGCGTGGCTTGACGCGGGCGCGGCGGGAGTCATTGTCACCTCCTTTGTTTTCCGCGACGGCGCGGTCGATTTCGAACGCCTTCGCCATCTGGTTGAACGGATCGGCAAGGACAAACTGATCCTTGACCTGAGCTGTCGGATTCGCGACGGTCGTTATTATATCGTCACCGATCGCTGGCAGAAGTTTACCTCGGTCGAGGTGAACCGCGAATCATTGGAGGAACTGGCCGCCTACTGTGCCGAATTCCTGATTCACGCGGTGGACGTGGAGGGCAAACAGGCCGGGATTGATGAGAAACTGATTGAACGGATGGCTGCGTTTTCGCCAGTTCCGGCGGTTTACGCGGGCGGCATTCGCTCGCTGGCGGACATCGAGACGGTTCGCCGGGTCGGTGATGGTCGGATTTCGTTCACGGTGGGCTCGGCGCTGGATATTTTCGGGGGCAAGCTGAAATATGAAAACGTGGTGAGGGCTGCGAAATGAATACGTTATTGATCGAAGGCGGCGCCCGGATCAAGGGCGAGGTCACTATCAGCGGCAATAAAAACGCGGTTTTGCCGATGATCGCCGCCGCATTGTTAACCGATGAGGAAGTCGTTCTGAATAATGTGCCGGACATCGTTGACTTGCAGGTGATGCTGGAAATCGCCGCCGAAATCGGCATCGAAAGTTCGTTCAGCAACAACCGCTTGGCCCTGCGCGCCGCCAACGTGCGGACGGCCGCTATTTCGCGCGAATCGTGTTCGCGGGTCCGTACCTCGATCCTGTTCGCGGGTCCGCTGGCGGTACGCGCCGGTTCCGCCGAACTCTGGCCGCCCGGCGGCGACGTGATCGGGCGGCGGCGGCTCGACGGTCATTTTTACGGACTGAACGCGCTCGGTATCAAGGTGGCCTGCGACGACACCTACAAGTTTACCTGTCCCGAACGACCGCGCGGCCGCGAACTTTTCCTCGACGAAGCGAGCGTCACCGCCACCGAACAGATCATGATGGCGGCGGTGCTGGCCGACGGCGAAACCATTATCCGCAACGCCGCCGCCGAGCCCCATGTGACCGATCTGGCCGAACTGTTGAACCGCATGGGCGCGCGCATTACCGGAATGACCAGCAATACGCTGACGATTCAGGGCGTGGAGAAATTGCACGGCGCCGAACATACCGTGGTCAGCGACCATATCGAAGCGGGAAGTTTTCTGGCGCTGGGCGCGGCCACCGGCGGCGAACTGGTGCTGAAAGGAATTACGCCCCGGCATTACTGGATGACCCGGCGTGTATTCGAACGCCTCGGCGTCAGCATGACCATCGACGGTGACCGCATTCTCCTGCCGGGCAATCAGGAGCCCCATATTAAAAGCGATTTTGGCGGTTACACTCCGGTGATATCGGATGGTCCGTGGCCGCAGTTTCCCTCCGACATGATGAGCTGCGCGATCGTGGCCGCCACCCAGTCGTCGGGTTCGGTCGTGTTTTTCGAGAAAATGTTCGAATCGCGGCTGTATTTCGTGGACCGCCTGATCAGCATGGGGGCGAACGCCATTGTCTGCGACCCTCACCGGGTAGTGATCACCGGTCGTACCCAGCTTCGGGGTCAGAAATTGTCCAGTCCCGACCTTCGCGCGGGCATGGCGATGATTATCGCGGCGATCTGTGCCCGCGGCACCAGCGAAATCAGCAACTGCCGCATGGTCGCCCGCGGTTATGAGAACCTGACCGGCAAACTGGCCGCCATCGGCGTCCGGCTGACCGAAAAGTAATACAAACCCTGCCTTGGCGTGTCTAATGACTCAATATTTGGACGCGATATTGATGCGGCGGTATTCGGCGGGGGTCATCCGGCAGTTCTTGCGGAAGGCGCGGTAGAAACTCTCGAGGTTTTCGAAACCGCATTCCAATGAAATTTCCTTGATCGATTTTTCATTGCCCGCCAGCATGGTGCGGGCGCGGCGCAGCCGCAGGTTCAGGATATACTGGTGCGGCGTGACTTCCAGATGGCGTTTGAACAGCGTATAGAGATTTGGAGTGCTGACCCCGGCGCGCTTCGAAACGGTGTCGATGGACAAGTCCTCGGCGAAATCCCGTTCAAGAATGGCGATGGCGCGGCTCAATGGAGGCGGATAACCCTCGCCTTCCCCTTTTTTCAATCCGATGTAGGCTTCCCAGAATATCCGGCTGTAGAGCATGGAGCCCAGAACCAGTTTATCAATGCGTTCGTCGTGGGCGTAGCGGTAGGCCAGGCGGCAGAAGTTGTTCAGTGAGTCGAGGTCTTTCCAATAGGTTATGCGCGGGAGCACCCGGCGGTCTTCGGTCACCAGCATCCGCATGGCAAGACAGCGATAGGGATCGTCGGGCGGGGAACGGTGAATCGTTTCCTCGCCGCCCACGTGCCAGAATATGGTGCCGACTCCGAATTCCTGATCAACGCCGTCCACCATGAAATAGATCCTGCCGCCGGTAATGATTTCGATGCATTCTTCGCCGGGGTGAATGGGGGCGGGATGGATCTTTATGCCGTAGGGCGCGGCGAAGTTTGAGAGCCCTCGCAGGGCGATGATTCGGTTCATTTCCATTTTTCAGATACCATATCAATAAATGATAAGTTTGGTCAATTGTTATAATGGCTTCCCGGTGGTAAAATATATACAGGCAATAAAATTTTTCAAATGCCTAATCCAAAAATCAAGGAGAATATGGAAATGTATCCGATCGCAGTTCAACTGTATTCGCTGTGCGGTATGATGCAGGGCGGTTATGGATATGTGCTATACGAAAATGAGTTACCGCTACATGGTCGCCAACGGCGTCTGCGCGGGCAATAAATAATATACGGGAAAAATTATTATGAAAAAGATGAAAATCGGTGTAATCGGCTGCGGCATGATCAGCAATGCTTACTTGACCGCCGCCACCAAATTCGACATCCTGGAAGTAGTCGGCTGTGCCGACATGAACCCGGAACTGGCTGTGGCCAAGGCCGAAGAACACGGCATCAAGGCCATGACCGTCGAAGAACTCCTGGCGGACAAGAAAATCGACATCGTCATCAACCTGACTCCGCCGAAGGCACATTTTCCGGTGACGACGCAGATTCTCGAAGCCGGCAAACACGCCTATTCCGAAAAACCGTTCGGCATCAACGACGAGGAAACCGCCAAGATCATGGCATTGGCCAACAGCAGAAAATTACGCGTCGGCTGTGCCCCCGACACATTCCTCGGCGGCGGCCAGCAGACCGCCCGCAAACTGATCGACGACGGCTGGATCGGCACTCCGCTCTCCGGCACCGCCATGGTAATGGGGCGCGGCCCGGAAAAATGGGCCAATGCGCCGTTTTTCTATGACATCGGCGGCGGCCCGATGCTCGACCTGGGACCGTACTATATTACCGCGCTGGTGAACCTGCTTGGCCCGGCGAAGAGCGTTACCGCCATGACCTTTCGCGGCGCCAAGACCCGCAAGTGCGGTCCCGGTTCAGTTCCGCCTTTCAAGGAATATCCGGTGAATGTGAACACCCATCAGGCTGGTATGGTTGAATTCCAATGCGGCGCGGTGATTACCGTGATCGCCAGCTTCGAAGTCTACAAACATCAGCATAACCCGATTGAAATCTACGGTTCGCAGGGTTCGCTGGTGGTTCCCGATCCGAATACCTTCGGCGGGCCGGTCAAGGTGTTCAAGCCGGGCTACACCGAATGGGTGGAAGCGCCGCTCTCCCACGGTTATGTGGAAAATTCCCGCAGCATCGGTGCCGCCGACATGGCTTATGCGATCCAGAAGAAGCGTTCGCACCGCGCCAGCGGCGAGCTCGCCAACCATGTGCTCGAAGTCATGATGGCGTTTGACAAATCCAGCGCCGCGGGCAAGAAAATCACGCTCAAGACCACTTGCGAACGTCCGGCGGCTCTGCCGCTCGGTCTCGAAGCCGGTCTGCTCGACTGATTTTCGCACAATCGCAATATTCAGAAATCCCGGTCCGGGTCATCCGGTCCGGGATTTCTTGTCGTATCCGGAAAGGCCAGCCGGTGCCGTCCCGGCGGGCAACCGTAAAACTTTGCATAGAGGCGAATAAAATAATTGGGATTTTCGAAACCGCATTGACGGGCGGCCTCGGCCACGGAACAATTGGGGTCGCGGAGCAGGTTTTTCGCATGTGACAGCCGCAATTTCTGCAGATAATGCACCGGGGAATCATGGCAATGACTGTGGAAGAGCGCCCGCAGACTGCTTTCGCCGACGCCTGCGGCCCGCGCCGTGACGGCGACATTGATCGGGGTGCGGTAATTCTCATGCAGATAGGCGAGCGCCCGCCTCAAACCCGGCGGCCTGGAAGGGCGGCAGGGTAGTAAACTTCGAATGCCGCTCCTCCAGACCGCGCAGCGCACATAGCAGGGAGTAAAGAATTCCCTCCGCCCCGGTGAGATCGTTGGCGGCGGTCATATGCCATAATTCGAGCATCAGCCGCCTGATCCGGGGGGCGCCCTCCGTGCCGATGACTCGCCAGTTGGATTGAAACAGGGCGGTTTCCGCCTGAAAAACACAATAGAGATTCGCTTCGTTGCTGATATTCACCTGATTATGGGAAACCCCCGGGGGGATGACCAGCAGTTCGCCCGGCTTGCCCTCGAAACGCCCGTGAACACTCTCGATGACGCAGCCGCCGCGCAGCACCAGAATGAGTTCGCTGCCCGCATGACGGTGAAACGGCACTTCGGCGGCGTTCCGATGGAAACCGGCATGGGAAAAAATCGGCAGTTCCATAATATCGTATTCCTTGCTTCCGGTGATTACAATACGCCATTAGTAATATGATTTCAAGCGATATGTGCTTATTAAATAGCATTTTGTTCAGAATATAGGTGTTGTTTTCATTGAAATGTGCAGTTATAATAATAACAAGAAAAGAACCGCAACACACAACAGGAGGCGAAACATGAAACATGCGATTCCGGTAATTCTAGACACGGATATCGGCGGCGATATCGACGACACCTGGGCTTTGGGGATGATGCTCAATTCCCCGGAGCTCAACCCGAAACTGGTGCTGACTTGCACCGCGGATACCGTTTACCGTGCGAAATTGAGCTGTAAACTTCTTCAGGAGGCGGGACGCTCCGGCATTCCGGTCGGCGTCGGCCTGCGTTTCGCTTCGGACGGGCCGCGCGAGCGCCAGTTGAACTGGATCGGCGGCTACCAATTGAAGGATTATCCGGGGGTTGTTCATGAGGACGGGATCGCCGCCGCCATTGAACTGATCGAAAAATCGGACGGGCTGACCATAATCTGCATCGGTCCTCTGACCAATATCGCCGAAATCTGCCGCCGCAGGCCGGACCTTGCACCGAAATGCCGGATTGTGGCGATGATGGGTTCACTGTGGCGCAGTCATCGCGGTGTGGAAGGAGCCACCGCCGAATACAATGTGGTGATGGATGTGGCGGCGGCCCGGACGGTGTTTGCCGCGCCTTGGCGAAACGTCACCATCACGCCGCTGGACAGTTGCGGTACGGTGGTGTTGCGGAACGGTCTTTACCGACAGGTGATCGATTCGGACAAACCCGTTCCGCGTCTTATCGCGGAGAACTACCGGGTCTGGCTGAACGGCAATACCGAGAAATGGGAAAGCGAGAGCTCGATCCTGTATGACACGGTGGCGGTTTACCTGGCTTTTGCCGACGAACTTCTGGAGATGCGCAAGCTCAAGTTGGTCATTGACGACGAAGGATTTACCCGGATCGATGAAAACGGGCGCGAGGTCGACACGGCCATCGGCTGGAAACAGGAGGCGGCCTTTGACAAACTGTTGGTTTCATACTTGCTTGCCTGATTTATACTCTACACGGCTGAAATTTTAACTTTGATTCCGGCGTCCTGAAAAAAAACGAAAACAGCCGCGCGCTTTTCCAATAAGCGATTGACAAAATGCAAACCCGTGCTTAATTTAAGTAACGGTCGTTGCAACCCAAGGAATCTTATGGATAAATCGCGGATACGCCTGGTACAGGGCGACATCACCCGTCTGGAGGTGGACGCCATCGTCAACGCGGCCAATACCACGCTGCTCGGCGGCGGCGGCGTCGACGGCATGATCCACCGCGCGGCGGGCCCGGAACTGCTGGAAGCATGTCGCGTTTTCAACGGCTGTCGCACCGGCGAAGCGCGGATCACCCCCGGTTTCAAACTGCCGGCACGCTATGTGATCCATACGCCCGGCCCGGTATGGCATGGCGGCGGGCGGGGCGAACCGGAGTTGCTGCGTGATTGTTACCGAAATTCATTGGCGCTGGCCGCCGAATATAAATGCCGCAATATCGCTTTTCCCTGTATTTCGACCGGCGTGTACCGGTATCCGGGGCGCGAAGCCGCCGCGATTGCGCTCGGGGCGGTAACGGAATGGACGGGGGAATACCCGGAAGAGGTGATTTTCTGTTGTTACAGTGATCGGGATATCGAGATTTACCGGGCACTGCTCGGATGTTCGGAGTAGGCAAAGCATGAAAATACAAACCAAACTGACCGGATTTTTCATTATTCAGCTTGCGGTTTTTTCCTATCTGCTGATCTGGTTGAGCACCTTTTCCTATAAACAGGAGACTTATCGCCTGAACCGGGCTGTGGCTAAGGAACGCATCCTGAACATGATGGTGGTTCTGCAGAACCACGCCGTATATACCGATGGCGACACCGAGGAGAACCGGCGGATCGTCCAACAGCGTGCGCTGGACTCCATCCGCAAGCAATATCAGGAGACGAATCCTGTGGCATACCCGGTGATTATCGACAGCCGGGGGCGTTATCTGGCTCATCCGGAGGGAGAAGGCTCCTGGCTGCCGTTGAGCCGCGCCGATGTTTACGGCATGATGAAGACCGGCAGCGGCGAAATCCGGGTGCCGGAGGGTACGCACAGCCGGATCATCCATTTTGAGGTTTTCAAACCCTGGGACTGGCTGGTCGGTTTTTCGATTCCGGGCGAAAGTACATTCATCAGCAGTCTGATGTTTGACGCCAACTACCGGCTGGTGATCGCGGTGCTCTGCGGCGTGGGGGTGGTGGCCGGATGTCTCTCGCTGCTGCTGCAAAAGGCGTTGTCGCCGTTGGATGTACTGGTGGATTCGGCCTCGAACATGGCGGCCGGGAAATTCCCGGAAACCACCGGGGCGATGAAGGAATATTCCAACGATGAAATCGGCCTGCTGTCGCGCTCGTTCGACGATATGGCGGCCAAGATCAAGGACTCGATGGAGAAACTGCAGAATGAAATCAAGGAACGCCGCAATCGCGAGCACGAAATCAGCGAACTTCTGGAAAATTCGCCGCTGCCGATCCTGATTATCCGTCCCGATCATACCTTTACCATCAACAATATGTTCAAAAATCTTTTCGGCTGGGGCCAGAGCGAAATCGGCGACATATCCAACTGGTTTGCCAGCGCGGTGCCGAAAGAATATTACAGTGAGCACCCCGGGGCGACCGTGTTGCGGCAGATGTTGGACATCCCGCCGCGAACCTCCCACGTCGTACTGCCGATACGCAGTCGCGCCGGGCGTCGGCTTGATGTCGATATTCACCAGAAACTGATCGGCGGAAACAATCTGCTGATGTTCAACGACCTGACCGAACGCAAAGCCGCCGAGCGCAAACTCCGCCAGACCTGGAGTTACCTGAATTTGCTCTTCAACTCGATCCGGCTGCTGATCCTGGCGGTGAATGACAAGGGGCAGATCACCCAGTGGAATCAGACGCTGGTCCGCTACAGCGGCATCGACGCCAAAAACGCCCTCGGCGCCAAACTCTGGAACGCGGCGCCGTTTATGAAGCCGTTTCGTGATGAAATCGAAGAGGCGATTGCGGGGGGCGCTGTCCGTGAACTTTACCGCCAGACCATCGAATTTTCTGGTGAGAAGTATTTCAATATTTCAATCACGCCGCTGAGCGACAGCGAGACGCCCGGCGCGGTGATTATTCTGGAAGACGTGACGGAGCTGATCCACAAGGGCGAGGAACTCATTCAGGCCCAGAAAATGGAAACGGTGGGGACGCTTACCGGCGGGCTGGCGCATGACTTCAACAACGTATTGGGCGGCATTCGCGGTTCGCTGTCGATGATGAACTTCATCATCCGCAATGCCCCGGAAAAAATCGGGGATATCGGCGAGTACATCGAACTTTCGGAGAAATCGGTGGAGCGGGCCTCGAACATGGTCGAACAACTCCTGACGCTGTCGCGCAAAAGCAAGCTGACGGTTCGCCCGGTGAACCTGCGCGACTCCATCGAAAATGTTCTGAACCTGTGCCGTGTCTCGTTTGATAAATCGGTGATCATCAAGACCTATTACTGCGACGTGGCGCCGATCGTCGAAGCCGACCAGACGCAGATCGAACAGGTATTGCTGAATATCCTGATCAACGCCGAGCACTCCATGACCATCATGCGCGGCGAGGACGAGCCGCACGGCGGCGTCATCGAAATCCGCGTGTCGCGGGTACTTCCGGAAAACATGACCCATGACGTGTTCGGTCATTTCTGGGCAATTTCGATCCGCGACCGCGGCGTCGGCATTGCGCACGACCTTCAGATGAAGATTTTCGATCCGTTTTTCACGACCAAGAAAAAAGGCAACGGGTCCGGGCTGGGGCTTTCCATGGCTTATAACATCATCCATCAGCACCAGGGATTCATTGAATTGAAATCCGAGCCGGGGCGCGGCAGCGAGTTCATCCTCTACCTGCCGGAACTCTTCGAACATTCGGGTACTACCGAAATGGAATTGCCGCCGGTCGAGGAAATCCCCGGCAGCGGCACCGTGCTGATTATCGACGACGAGGAAGCGATTCGCAAAACCGCCTCCGGCATGCTCGGCAGTCTCGGCTATACCGCCATAATCGCACACGACGGCAGCGAGGGGTTGGAACTCTACCGTCGTCATGGGGCCGAAATCGA
Organism: uncultured Lentisphaeria bacterium; assembly: GCA_937888615.1. Taxonomy (GTDB): domain Bacteria; phylum Verrucomicrobiota; class Lentisphaeria; order Victivallales; family Victivallaceae; genus UBA5239. Next base: position 19,303 of record CALABZ010000034.1, read on the forward strand.
CGTGGTGCTGTTGGATATGGTGATGCCGGGACTTTCCGGCAAGGACGTTTATATCCGGCTCAAGGAGATGGACCCGCAGGTCAAAGTCCTGCTGTCGTCTGGATTTTTCAATGATCCGCGGGTGAACGATGTAATGGCGATGGGGGCCGACGGCTTTCTGAAAAAACCATATTCCGCTCCCGGACTCAGTGCCGCCTTGCACCGTATCCTTGGTTCCCGGAGCGGGTAGTCGGATGTCTGAGTATTACGACTTTCACACTCATTTGCCGCAGTCGCCGGAGGGCGTGACCCGGATGCTGTGCATCGTACCGGGTTCGAACGCTTCGCCGCCGTTTTCCAGCGGCATCCATCCGTGGGATACCGCCGCGCCCGGCGTCGAAGAACATCTGCTTTGGCTTGAAAAACACATCGACGAACTGGCGGCGGTGGGCGAAATCGGCCTCGACCGCCTGCACGGGGCGTCGTTGGAACGCCAGTCCGAGCTTTTTCTGAGGCAACTGCAACTGGCCGATGCGCATGATCTTTCAGTCATCCTCCACAATGTCCGCTGTACGCCTGAAATCCTGTCCATGCTTCGCCGCCCGGAGCGCGCACTCTGGCATCGGGCTCCCGTCGGACGCAATAAACTGATTCGGATCATTGACAGCGGCGGCGCGGTTTCCTTCACGGCGGAAAGCCTGCGGCGTCTCGATCCCGCGCTGGTCCCCTTGTCCCGGCTGGGGCTGGAAACGGATGATTCCGGCGAGGACATCCGCGAAACGTATCGGATTGCCGCCGCGCTGTGGCACGTGGCCCCGGAAGAACTGGCGGCGCAACTGGCCGCCAATTTCCGGAATCTGTTTCACCGCTGAAAGATATAAAACATACTGCGGAGTCCGTCGAATTCTCCGCCCTGTTCCCAGACCAGGCGCAGGCGATTCGTTCCGACCCTGCAATATTCGTCGATCCGACAGCACAGGTTGCCGGGATCGTAGACGAAACGGCGTTTGAACTCGGTCCGTGGAATTTCCCGGTCGTTCAGGTAAATCCGGCAATCGCCGCCGATGCTTTCGCTCTCCATCACCAGTTCCAACGGTATGGCGGTTTCCCGGAGTTCGAATTCCGCCATGAGTTCCGCCCGGACCGGGTAGCGCGACGGTACGACAGGCGCTTGATCAAAGATCGGGCGCACCCCGCGGAGATGCGGCAGTTCGGTGCCGCGCAGATCCCGGAACAGCCGGAACGGGTGCGAACCGCACGATTCATCGTCGAACCGGACCGCCCAGCGGTCGATTTTAGCGATCAGGCCGGGGACTGGCGGCATGTAGTTCCATTCGGGGGCGCGTTCGAATTCATATTCACGGCGGGGCAGGGCCTCCGGCATGACGTACGGTCGGGTGTCGGGGGGCGGGGAGGGGCGGTACTCTACCAGCACCGCGTCGAAACCGCCCGCCGCACAGCGTCCGTACGTCAACTCGAATGAAGCATTTGTATTCGCGTCATACAGGAATGGGCGAAGTCCCGGGCGGCGGCAGTCGAATTCAAGAACCGCCGGTTCCGGCGAATTATTGAAGTTGTAAACCAGGAAGCCGTCCGGTATTGCCTTGACCAGCAGGTATTGGGCGGCGAGGGAGCCGGATTGTGCTTTCAGTTGAATGACTCCCGCGCCTTGCGGGAGTGATTCGGTCCGCGGGACCGGCAGTTGGCCGAGTTTTTCGCGGACATCCGGTGCCAGCAGTTCACGGCAGTCGGGTGGTGTCAGCACGGCATTGTAGCGCTGCTGCCCGCAGGTCAGGGTGTCGTCGTCGATGATGCCCGCGAGGAATGCCGTTTCATCAAGGATGTCGAATTGCACCTGCTGTTCCGCCAGACTCCGGCACAGGCGGTACAGGTTTTCGCGCATGGCCTCGGCGCGGGAGCGCTCGGCGGGATAGAGCGCGCGCATGGCGCTGAGCGGCACCAGTACGGCGACATGGTTCAACGAACGCGCCTCGCCGAGACGTGAACCGATTCGTTCGGCATATTGCGCGAATGCTCCGAAATGCGCGAATTCCGGGTCTTGGAAAAAGAATGACTTCCCCGCGTCATGTTTTCGATAGCCATCGATCGAATAATGGAATCCGTGCGGCACCAGCAGGTTGATACCGAGCGAGAACAGCCAGTTCGCGATCTTTTTCATGCCGGATACACCGAAATTGAACGGATTGCAGCCGAAGCACTCGCAAAGCACCTGCTTTTTGCCTTCGCGCAGGGCGGCGGAGGCGATCAACTTGCCGCCGAGGTTCAGCGAAAAGAAATCGCCGTTCGGTATGTTGAACGTGATCTGGTCGAATCCCGGCAACTCGAAATATTTTTGCAGTCTGCTGATATCGACCATCGCCAGCGGGTCTTCTTCGCTGATCAGATGTCCGCACAGCATGAGACTGTTGCGCCCGCACCATTCGGAAACCGGACGGAAGAAAGCATTTTCAAAGAGCTGCTGAACCGTTTCCCAGTAGTGGCGGCGGACCCGCCGCGCTTCCGTCGTGTTTCCGAGGAACAACTGATGATAGTGTCCGGCCAGCGGGTAGCGGTGCATGTCTTCGAAGGTTTCTTCAAGGCGGGCGGTCCAGGGCATGGCTCCGCCGGGATTGGTTTCGTCGGTGAAAATGCCGGGAATGGTTTTGCCGAACTCGTCGCCGCAGTATTCCCGGTATTTCTCGTGGGTGGCGTCCATGAATGCCTTGACGCAGTCGGGGTTCAGGTTGTCCGGGATCAGTCCGAATTTGCTGTCGCTCAACTCAATGTCTGCACAGCAGACCCGGATTCGGTAGTCGGACGAGGGCAGGCGGTATTCGATACGGAGGCGCGGATTGAACGTTTCGGCGCGGTAGTGGTCGAAAACCGCGTGTTCGCGGAGTTGGATGTAATAAGCATTGTGCCAGGACGTCATGAAGTAATCCGGGCGGATGATCCCGATGTGGGCGGAAACGTCGGATGAATCAATGATTTCGCCATCGGCAGAACAGCGGACGGCAATGGCTTCCAATACCTTGCCGTGTCCGATATCGGCGGATACGAAACCTTCCGAATCCGGGGTGAACTCGTGGAAATGGATGCCTCGAGCCGCGAATTCGGGATGCTCGAAAAAGACGCCGCCGCCAGCCGCGCCGGAGGGAAACGGGTCTTCATCATAGAGCCAGGCTTTCAACCCCGCGCGGGCGGCTTCATCGACGATGAAAC
>CALABZ010000035.1 GCA_937888615.1 uncultured Lentisphaeria bacterium
AATAACGGAACCATCGCCATTGTAACGGAATACCTCGCGGCAGCCGATAAAATCACAGTTCAGGAATGTAAACAAGGTCGAGTTTGCGTAATGCCTCTCATTCTCATTATTGGGGGTCAGGACCGGAGTCTCGCCGTCCCATTTCAGGGTATACGCGCCATAAGTGGTGGAGGAAAAGTCTTTGCGTTTCGGGTTCAGGAAGTTGTAGGAATAAAACGCGGCGCCGGAAGAATTCTCGAAGCGGCAGTTTTCAAACGTTACATTGGCGGTATCCTCATTGCCGGTCCACAGGACAACCTGGCGGCGGCCGCCGCGGAACACAAGGTTGCGCACCTGGATGCGAAAGCCCCAGTTGAGGTACAAGAGATCTTTGTCCGGAACGCTCTGGGTTATGACAGCCCCTTCCTCACCGCGCAGAAAGAGGAACGCAGCACCGACCAGTGTCCGGCTGATTTTATAAGTCCCCGCCGGAAAAACCAATTCCGGCATCAGGATATTTTCCGATGTACTACCAAGTACAGGCAGATTTCCCAGCTCGGGGGCACCGGCCAGCATCGGCTGACGGGCCAGCAGAATCCGGTGATGGGTCAGGCGGATGAAATTCAGAGCCCGCTGAATGGCGACCGTGTCGTCGGTTACGCCGTCGCCGCTGGCGCCGAAGTCCCTGACATTGACCCCGCGCGAATAATCGATAGCCGCCGCCGAAATCGTCCAACAAAAGAATAATGAGAGAATGACAAGACGCATAATGCAGTTTCCTTTCACAGCTGATAATCAAGATTTGTTAATAATCGGAACGGAGCGGATTGTAATAGTTCAGCCGCGAACTATCGATATTGAGCTTAAGCCATTTCTGGATATTGACGACATGCCCGTCCATCATAAGGAGGTTTGCCGATCCTTTCAGTGTCGAACGGCTGGTATTGCCCCCGCCGTCGTGAGGCGAAGAAATGGCCGTGGGCTTGACCGTGGAACCGCCATAACTGACACTGAAATACCCAACGCCACGCCCGCCGTCATCGGTTGCAAAGGTTTCGGCCAGTACAACTTTTCCGGAAACATTCCGGGCTTGCGTCGCCTTGAATGGCCTGGCATTCAGGTCCACTCCGGTGGAACCGCCGAGATAATCCATATTGTACCCGTAACTGACACTGCAAAAATTATAATTATTCAGGGTTGGGTTTTCATGAAAACTGTTCGGGCCACTGGCGCCGATGGCATGGCAAAACGCCGCGCTGGTCGGGCAAAGAAATGTTTTGGAAGCAGGCACATATTTATAGTTCCACAGAATCCATGAATAATTGTCAAATTGCATATCCACGGCCGCATTGGTTTTGGTATAATAATAACGGCTGTAAGGCATAAAAACATCGTCGGAATCGGCCAGGTAACTATGCATTCCGATACCGATCTGTCTGAGATTTCCGATGCAGTTCGAATTGCGACTCTTCTCCCGGGCGGCATTTAACGCGGGAAGGAGCATTGCCGCAATGATCGCAATTATTGCTATAACTACAAGAAGCTCTATAAGTGTAAATTTTTCCCCGGTTCTATTCATCAGTTCATCCTTTGTTTTATTGCTTTTGAAATTGTATTTATTCATAGCCATCTCCTTTTTCATCGTTGTTTCTGTCAAAATTTTATAGTTAAATCCCTATATGAGAACTTGAGTCTTTTATCGTCATATTATGATGAATATCCGTCATTTTATCGTTGTGCTTCCTCATGTCTGCTCAAAATCATCCGATTTGATCTCACGGATGGAAGAAATATTCCGTCCAGGTCATTTCCAGGGACGGACGGTCATCGTAAAGCGGAAATTCCCCCAGGAGCCGGCTCGGCTCGCCGCAACTCGCGGACGGATAAAAATAGGGCTCCACGGCAATCTGTTCCGCCGGAGCATCGGTATCCCCCTCCCGGATGCGCTTCAACAACAATTCGGTAGTAAGCTCCGCCTTGCGGCGAATAGGTTGAATGACGGTCGCCAGCGGAACCGCGCAGAGATCGCAAAGCGCGAGTCCGTCGTAACCGATAACCTTGAGTTCCTCCGGAATGCGGAAACCGTGCTCGAGCAACGTGGAAACCAGACGCCCCGCAAAGTAATCGTTACTGCAGAAAACAGCGTCGGGGGCAAGCTCCTTCAGCCGGGCGGCAAGCACATCCGCCTTGCCTGAACATTCCTCCACCGTGAGCAGAAAAAGCTCTTTTCCGTATTGCTTGAAAGCCCTCTGGAGCCCTTCGTATTTTTCATTTCCCGGACTGGAAAAGATGCTTTTATCAAGCAGCGGCGGCAGGAATACACCTTTCTTGCATCCACGCTTCAAAAGATATTCGGCCGCATGGAACATACCGGCCGCATGATCAATGAAGACATCGGCGTTTTCGATTCGCGCCGGAGGGCAGAACACGGAAGGAATCAGGGAATGAAGCCCCGACTCCAGAAGCGGATTGTACTGCGTCGTAACAATCATGCCGTCGATTCCTTTGCCGAGGAGTCCCCGCACCGCCCGCTCCGCCGCTTCCTTGTTCATGCCGTACGAAGTGATCAGGTTATACCCGTGGCGGTCGAACGCCATGCTGAGTTCATTGAAATATGTCTGTTCCTGGACATAGGCATAAGGCGCGCCGTATAAGCCGATCGTATAGTTCGCCATCCCCTTCAAATGCCGTGCCGCCTGATTGGGTATATAGTTCAGAAGCTTGGCGATATGAAGTATCCGGTTACGCATCTTCTCTGAAACCTTACTGGTCCCTTTCGGATTCAGTGCCGCCGCAACAGCCTGCCGCGACACTCCGGCGGCGCGCGCAATATCATTCATCGTAACCGACATACCAGATTCCTTTAATTGTTGTTGACACAATCCAAATTGCTCGTGCAATTAAATTATACTTCAAAGTTCCGGCATTGTCAAGAGGCGAATCCGGAAAAAAATAAAAATAAAGGTCACCATAATATCTTGAATACGCCGAAACAAAACGGTTCTTCTCCGGTTTGAGCCATAAATAAACACAAAACCAACCTGTTTTTTAGAGTTCTCCGGAGGGATGGCTTTGTTAGCGGAAACCGGAGATAACAGGGTTTCCCACACTGTCAAGCCGTAATCCGGCATAATCAGTCGTTCCAATCCCTTTTATTCCTTTTTATACTCAATCAGGGTAAAATTTAAACAGCCGCGAAAACCCCGTCAGAAGAGAAGACCGGAGAAGAGGCTAAAGCCCGCGTCCAGGAAGTATTATTCTTTTCTCAATATCATAAAAATCTATCGTCAGGTGCATTGTGTTCCTGCACCTGACGATAGATATGGTAATATAACAGATTTTTGAGGAATGTCAAATAACTTATGAAACCGCCCAAACTGCCTGAGTAACCCCAAATCAGCAAAGATTTATGGTCCAAACCGGAGAAGAGGCAATAAAACATTTTTCCGGGCATTCGGCCAAATATGATGAAAACTTTTTCAGATATAGCTTGACAAATCGATATAAACACATTATAATTAAAAATGTGAACGTTTTCATAAAAGGAACAAAACATGAGCAACAGTCCTCCCACAATGGTGGAATTGGCAAAACAGAGCGGTTTCTCGCTGGCGACGGTTTCCCGGGCGCTGGACCACAGCAAATCGTACCTGCTGGCTCCCGCCACCCGGGAAAAAATCCTGCAATGCGCGGATACGCTGGGGTTTCAGGTCAATCAGGCCGCCCGAAGCCTGCGGACCAACCGCACCGACTCCATCGCCCTGCTAATCCCCGATCATATGATTTACGGCGGCAACTCCGGCAGCGACTTCTCGATTCATCCGGTGTTCGCCAACGATATCAACGATGCATTCCGGGTTTCCGGCGAGGCCGGCTACGACCTGAAACTGTACTTGATTCCCCGGCATTTTCAAGCAGCCGAAGAAGAAGCCCTGCTGAACAAACTGACCACCCGTTACTGCGACGGCGTGCTGGTCATCGGGTATTCGGGAAGCCATTTTCTCCCGGAACTGACGGCCTCGGGCATCCCGCTGGTCGTCATCAACCGGGAAACGCCGCTTCAAATCGCCCCGCACCAGGTGATTCTAGACCGGGTGCCCGGTATCATTCAGGCCGTTGATTACCTGGTATCGCAGGAGCGCCGCGGTTTCGGCTGGATCGGCACCAAACTCAACTTCGGAACATTGGCGAAGTTCAAAATTTACCGGGACGCGTTGAAATCCAACAATCTTTTCCGTCAGGATGCGGTTTTCGAAATTACCGACTACTACGAACTGCGGCGGCTGGTCGGCGACGGGCGGCTCGATTCACTGGATGCGATCATGTGTTCCAACGACACCATGGCGAACTGGCTGGTCCGGGAATTGCGCTTTCTCGGCCGCGACGTGCCGGAAAATATCGCGGTCGTAGGCTATGACGGCAATCCCGCATACCACGGCAGCGCTGACCGCCTGCCCCATCGTTTATTCAAGGATTT
>CALABZ010000036.1 GCA_937888615.1 uncultured Lentisphaeria bacterium
TCGATTCGTGGAGCGTCGTCATGGCAGAAAAGATGTTTTGAATCCTCAAAGGATACCGGTTCGCTTCCCAGAACCACACAGTCGAACGGTTGAAGATGATTTATTTCACTGCCGGCCGAGGAACACAGCAGATATGGGGTCGGGCCGTCATCGATGTGCAAAGCCTGAGGCTCAGCGGAGAAATTGATCAGGCATTTGAGAGTGCATTCCCGGTTTTGGCGAATTACCTGTACGATGCGGTCGTTTATCACGTCTATCTGCATTTTGCCGTTCAGAACCGCCGGAAAATGCTGTTTCAGGCGGATCATCTTTTTCAGCCAATCGAAACAGCCGCACTCCGCGCCCTGCGTTATCAACGGAACCCCGTCGCTCACCAGGATCAACGCCATAATCGCCCGATCGACCGGAGACGTTTCCCGGCCGAAGTTCTGCATCAGGACCGTATCGTGGATTTTCGCATGATACATGGTTATGACATCCGGGCGGTTTTTCAGGGCGGAATCCTCAAAAATCGGTTTAAGCCGCCGCAAAAAACAGGATAACGGGACGTCTTCGCGCAATTCCGGGAATTTGAGCTTTTTCAGTAAATGAATCCAGCCGTGCGTGACATATCGGAAACCATTGACCCCCATTCCTTCTTCCAGATAAATCAACGGTTTTACCGGATCCATTTCCGATTTTAAATGGCGGAGCAAAGTCGTCTGGGCCAGCACGGTGCTGCCCGGATATGGGTGATTCCAGTCCGGCAGTTGAAATCCGGCCACGTCAAAGCGAAATCCATCGATATCGTAGCTCTCGACCAATTTGCGGCAACACGCGATATAATATTTCTGATATTCAGGATTGCCGGTTGCGGTCAATACGGCGCCGATGGAGTAGGACAAAGGAGCGCGGCATTCGTCATAACGCACGAATTCAGGAACTTGCGCGATCGGCGACTGCCGGAAAATATGGTGGGCGATCATGTCGACTATCACCTTCATGCCATAATGATGGGCTTTTGCCACCAACTGCCGGAATTCCTGCGCCGTGCCATAACAGGGGGCAACCGAATCCGGTTTGTAGTTCAGATAGGCTTCCGGCGGCGCCAGCGGCGGCAGGTAAATGACGTTCACGCCCAGCTCCGCCAGCGTCTCCAAATAATCCGAAAGCCCTTTGAAGCCGCCGAAATCCGAAATGAAGCCGTGGACCTGATAAATCACCGCCGTGCGCAGAAATTCATCCGGAGACGGGGCAGTCCAGCCGTAGGCTTTTTTCAGCAAAGAAAGTTTTCGAACGGCCCGTTCACGGGGTCCGCGCGGGATCATGATAACCTGTCGGCGGCAGGCGAGTTGGGGACATTCTTTCAGCCGCATGAAGCTGAAAAAGCTTTGATCGAATGATATGGCATCGTCACTTTCGCCGCAACTGTAAGAAACAGCTTCGGATTCTGTAGAATATCCCCAGATCACCAGACTGAATCGCCGCGCCGCATCGCTGAGCAGCATGGATACCTCATGACTCATGTCGCAATCCATGGCCGTATATTGATGATTCTTTCCCGGACAACGGTCCCCCGGATAATAAACCGGCCTGCCGAGCGTGCGACGCAGATTGCCGAGGTTATTCCTCAAGTCGTATACAGAAAGCTCCAGGCCGTCGGGATTTTCCCAGCCGAATTCAGGGGAGTTCAGGACAAACTCATAGAGCAGATACGCTTCGTCGCTTTTATAAGAGAGTGAAATTTCGCGTTCAATGGTCCTGTTCCGCAACCGGTACAACACTTCGAAATCAAACATCGGGGTGGAGAAACAGGTAGCCAGTGAATTCCCGGTACGGCGATATCCCCGGAACCGGCATTCATCACTGCAGACGGGCCAGATTCCGCCTTCGGAGATATTGTGTTTCTGTGACTGGACGCCCGGGAGACCGTAGTTGGTTGTTTCATCCGGCGCGGGGGTTTTTTTTATCCGTACCTCCACCGGAAGGACAGCCGGGCGCCTGATTAAATTGAGTTGCGGATACGCGGCCTGAAAGAGTCCGCTCCAATGTCCGTTCCGGAACTCCAGAGTAAGAAATGAATTCCCCAGAGTCTGGACGGCGTTACAGGTGAAGGCGGGAGGGGTGATTACAGCTTCCATAGAAAAATCTCTCAATATTTGTCGTTCATGTTATAATTATATTACCATCATGGATGAATGTCAATACATTCTATAGAAATTATCGAATTATTTAGATAAAGCAACCATAATACAACTAAATTATCCAACTTTTCTATAGATTTATCAAAAATCAGTATTGACTTTTCCGGGAAATCCAGTATAATGAAATAAACGATCGATCACAAAGGTTCATCAGATGAGTAAAGAAACACTGCAAATAAAAGCCTATAACTGGATAATCAAAGAAATCATCGAAAAAAATCTCCCCCCGGGTTTCCAGTTGCGGGAAGAACATATCGCCGAAGAACTGAATATGAGCGCAACCCCGGTGCGTGAAGCATTGCGTCGGTTGGAACGCGAAGGCTGGGTGGAAAACGTGCCGTTCAAAGGCTGTGTGCTGAAAACTTTTTCCGAGGACGAGATCCGCGAGCTTCACCAGCTTCGCGCCGGCATGGAAACGGCCGTGATCCCGGAAGTGATCAAAAACATGACTCCTGCCGATTATCAGGAATTGCGGGGCATGCTGGAAGACCAGGAACTGTTGCTGGAGAAATTCCGCGACAACAGCGTTACGTTTGAAGAATTCCAGAAGGAATTCACCAAATGCGACGCCGAATTCCATACCGCCATGATCCGAACTTCCCACCGCAAGCGTATGATTGAACTTGCGGGAACCTGGGACATGCAACTCTCCAAGTATTCAGCCCGTTCGATCAGGTCTGAAAAATATGACCATCAACTGGAACTGGCCTCCTACACCATAGACCAACATCGTGCCATTCTTACCGCGATCCGCCTGAAGTGGGCCGCCGCCGCCCGTGAACTGGTCAGTGCGCATATCCTGAGCGCGCTGGATTCATTGTTCGAAGGGACTTTCGCGGATTTTGAACTGGATACCCCCATTGAAACCGATGAAACAAAAAAGAAAAACAAGTCGTGTCAAAAATAATATGAAAATTCATTTGCCCCCGGGCGAAACAACCGTAAGCCATCAGGCGCCGGAATGGTTCACCGCCGGTAGGGCCAATTAGCAGAATTCCACTATAGAAGTTTTGATAGAAGTGAAAAACAAAAAAGGAAAACGCGGATCATGAAAAAAAGAATTTTCCAACAGTCCTATCCTGATGCATCAAGAAAATTATTCACACTGATAGAACTCCTCGTCGTGATAGCAATCATCGCAATCCTGGCGGCAATGCTGCTGCCCGCGTTGAGCAAAGCACGGGAAAAAGCCCGCAGCGCCACCTGCACCAATAATTTGAAGCAATTGGTAATGGCCGGATTGTCTTATGCCGGAGACAACGATGACGTATTATGCATGAGAGCGCACATCGATGTGGACGGGTACTGGGGGAATTGGCTGACTGTGCTGGAAAGGAGTGGATACAAACAGTATTCTGTGGTCGTCTGCCCGTCGTCTTTCCCCTTCCGGTATGATTCGAAAATTTCCGGATTCCAGAATAAAATTTACGCTTCAAACCGTAGCGACGCCAATGTCGATAATTCCGTTTTTATTGTTCCCGCCGTCGGAGGAAATTCCTCTAATCTGAAGTTGACAAAGCTGAAAAATCCTTCAAACGTTTTTTATCTGATCGACTCCTGGAGCGGAACGAATCTCTCGCAGATTGAAAATATAAAGTCCGACTGCACTTCCAATCTCGGCGCCCACTTGATCCATAATGCTCAGGCCAATATCAATTTCCTCGACGGACATGCCGAATCCAAAGGCAAAAACGAATTGAAGGCCATGAAATTTTCCAAAGCATATATTGATTCTTCAGCCATGCCTACCACACTGTAAAGGAGTTATTCATGAAAAGCCATTTTTGCTGGGCGGTGATTCTGTTATCCGGGGTCCTTGCCGCGAAGGAAATCGCAGTAACCGTCGATTATTATGACAATGTCTGGAAAGTTTTTAAAGCCGAAGGCAATGCGCCGGACAAAGGAATTCATACCACGGACAACATTGCGGATATGATGGATAAATTCGCAACTCAACTGAAAGCAACCACGGTTTTCTGGATTTATAATTTCAACGAGACCAATCACCGGTGGATCAAATCCAGCAAAACCGGAAAACTCCTGAACGACCGGGAACTGATCAAATTTGTCGTGGATTGTGCGCACAAACGGAAATTGAAACTTATTTTTCTGGTAAAGCCGTTCGAAACCGGTATGACTTCTATTCCCCAACCGTACTGTTGGATAAAACCGGAAGCGGGCCGGAAAACCATTAACGGAATCATCATATCCAACCTTGATGAATATGTGCTGGAAAATCCCGAATACAGAATGAAACGACGGCCTGAACCCGAGGCGCCTTTCCAACTGCCGGTTACTTCCGTGAAATTAGTTAATGAAGGAAATATGCCGCCTGCGTTCAACCGCGACGATATGGAACTTTATATCAGCAGGGTAAACGGCGAATTTCAGAAATACGACCAGGAATTTCAGTTTACCGTAAGTTCGGAAACCCGTGAAGGGAAACCGGTGAAAGTCATTACGCTGAGTCCTCTGAACATCGCGCCGGAATACCGTTATATCCGCCTGGATTATATCGGGAAAAAAGCGGAAAAGAAGTTTTTCAATCGTGAAGACCGGATATTGGAATTATACCATAACGACCAGATATTGCCGCAGACCAATGACAACATGAAATATACGTTGAGTTCATTGTTGTCATTGCTGGAAGGCTGCTGGATGATTTCCAGCCCGGAAAACACCCGGTTGCCCGGTAAATATTTGCCGAAAAACTACGGCAAAGGGGGGAACCTCTCATACTCGTTTGGCCAGGGGCCGTGGCGCATTCGCAGATATTTCGACCACGCGGAACATGTGATCAACGGTCATATCGCGGTTTGCCGGGACCATAGACAGGAATTCATGGCCATGCACCCGGCCTATCCGGAGGTCCGAAATTATTGGCTGAAACGCATACAGCCGCTGATTGACGCCGGAGCCGACGGAATCGATGTCCGGGTCAGCAACCACAGTACGTGGACAAAAGACGGAGAACTGTACGGTTTTAATCAACCGGTCGTGGAGGAATACCGCAAATTATATGGAGTCGATATTACAAGCCAACCGTATGACAAGGAAAAATTGAAAGAGCTCCAGGGAAAGTATTACACCACGTTCCTGCAGGAGTTGAAAGAACGGACCAAAGCGGCTGGAATTCCATTGATCGGTCATGTGTCGTTCATGATGCTTCGTGATATCGGCAGGGTTTTAAATGACGTACCGGTGAATTTCAACTATGAATGGGAAAAATGGATAACATCCGGCATTCTTGACGGCGTGACCATAAAATATTTCCCATGGCCATGGGATTCGCAGAAAGGCCAGGGCAAGGAAGATGTGAAAAAAATCGCGGATTTGGCCCATAAATACAAAATACCGGTTTACCTGAATGTCCGCACGGATTGCTGGTATATGATTACCAGCCCCAAAATCAGGCAAAGCACCCAAATGCAGGAAAAGGATATTGTCCGTATTAAATCCCTGCTGGACTGGGCCTGGGCACAGCCGGTTGAATTCATCAATCTTTATGAAGGCAATGATTTTACAGTACTGGACCCGGAGTCGCAGAAAATTGAACTGTCGCCGGAACTCATTCAAATGATTAACGACCTGTCTCCGGCCCCGGAAAAACAATAGCTGATGGAATGACACAATGAATATTGCCTGGCTTGATTATCTGGTTATAATGATATATTTGATGGTGGTTATCGGTATCGGAATCCACTTTTCACGCGACAAGAGGACGTCGGAAAATTATTTGCTGGGCGGACGCAATATGCCGTTTATCGCGATTGGGCTGGCAGGAATGATGTCGCTGTTCAGTTCGATTTCGATCGTCATGGTGCCCGGAGAAATTTTCAATCACGGCCTGACGCTTTGTCTCATCGGCGGCACCCTCGGGGCAGTTCTGCCGATACCGTTCTATCTGTTATTCACCCGATTTTACTTCAAACTGGGCAGTTTCACCCCGTATGAGTATCTGGAATACCGGTATGATAAAACGGTCCGGGCAGTGGTGGCGTTTTCATCATTCTATACCCGGGTCATTTATATCGGACTGGTGTTGTATACTTCCGCCAAGATTTTTGAAGCATCCTTCGGCTGGGCGCCCTGGTTTTCGATCCTGCTGGTTGCGGTGGTCGGAATCACCTGCTGCTTCCTCGGCGGAAGCAAGGCGGTTGTCTGGACGGACGTATTTCAGGCCGTGATCACGTTCGGAGGCTTTATCACCGTCATTGCCATGCTCTGTTATAAGATCGACGGCGGGGCCGTCACGGCGGTCCAGGTCGCCTTCGCCGACGGTCACGGAGCACCGCAATTCAGAGAGGCGGAATTCTATTCGCTTTCCCCCTATGTCCGGCTTTTATTCTGGCTGCTGCTGTGGAATGCGGTCATCACGCCATTGACCAACGCCTGCAGCGACCAGGTGACGATCCAGCGATTGTTGAGTACAAAAAACTGGAAAGAGGGGCTGAAATCCCAAGTCATCAGTACTCTTTCGGGCGGAATTTTTATTTTTCTCCTGTGGTTTATCGGGCTGGCTCTTTATACCTTTTACAAACAGAACCCGTCTCATCAAATCGCCGCAGGACAGGGAGACGCCGCGTTTTTTCGTTTTGTCGCCAATTATCTGCCTTCGCCGTTCTCCGGAATATTCATGGCGGCGATGCTGGCCGCAATCATGAGTACGGTGAGTTCCGCCACCAACTCAATGGCCGCGGTCTGGCTCAAAGAGTTCCATCAAAAATTCATCAATCCGAATCTGGACGCTGCGGGTGAATTCAGGATATCCCGCAACGCCACCTTGATCATCGGCGGTTTTGCCATAGTGCTGGCCCTGGCTCTGGATTTCTCCGGCAAATGGTTGGCTCAATCCGTATCCGAGGTCGGAACACTGTTCTGGCTGATCGGGGCGGCTATCCTGCCGGCTTTTCTTTTCGCGGTGCTTTCCGGCAGGGCAAATGCCAAACTGATCTGGTGTTATACGTTTTTTGCCTTCGGCGAAGGGGTCGCCATGAATATCTGGTACGCCTTGTCCCGCTCTTCACTTCAGGCTTACGAGAAAAATCCAGACGCGGGTTTCGGCTGGGCGGGCAAACTGGACGCCGCTTATGTCTGGCCGTGGCTGGTCGCCGGTATTGCCCTGCTTTTGCCGTATCTGGCGAAGAATTACCGACGAACCGTCAAGGTGAAAATATCGGCTTTGCTCGGCTTTTTATTTCTGGGAGCCGCGGAAGGAATGCTCTTATGGTATGTATTCAGCAATGCCCAGATAACAGATGAACCCCGAGCCCGGAGCTTCGCATTCAGCCTGCCGATATCACTGATCGGGGCATTCATCATTCTCTGGTTCTGCCCGAAACAGCCGCGCGAAAAATATCAGGGCCTGACCTTGTCCACTTTGACGCAGGATGTCATCCATCCGGATTCCACATGATAAACCATATGCGACAGTAATCAGTTTGCCGTTTTCCTGCCGGTAACCAGATAGAGCGTCGTCCCGTTGCACGGGGCAGGCAGGAGCCAGAACCCATCCTCCCGGCGGACTTCCACCGGATCAAGGTTGTTTTCGGCGTCAAGACGACGGAACTCCAATTCAATCCCGGCGACTTCCTCGACTCGAAGCCTGATTTCGTCATGGGGCGTCATAAAATCCGCTACGACGGCACACCATTCGCCGTTCTCCCGACACCCGGCCAGCACAAATGTCTGCCCGGCCTCGCTCGACGTTTCGATCCGCTCCGGATAGCGAAAAAGTTCGGCCAGAGCCTGAAACGCATAAAAACAAGCGGTACGAATGCCGTT
>CALABZ010000037.1 GCA_937888615.1 uncultured Lentisphaeria bacterium
TGGTTTTGAACGCTACGCCCGCCACAACCAGCGCCGCGCCCAATGCCGCGACTCCGGCGATGACTTTCACCGCCATGATCACGACTTCCTTGTGCTT
Source organism: uncultured Lentisphaeria bacterium (assembly GCA_937888615.1). Lineage (GTDB taxonomy): Bacteria > Verrucomicrobiota > Lentisphaeria > Victivallales > Victivallaceae > UBA5239. Next base: position 98 of record CALABZ010000037.1, read on the forward strand.
GGCGATCCACTCGGCCATGCGGTTGAGCATCTGCGAAATCTTGTCCATGTAGGGCGCGATGGCGTCGCCGATGACCCGTCCGACGGCGATCTGCACCCCCTCGACGGCGGACATGAACCGGCGGAACGCGCCGCCAATGCCTTTGTCCATTTCGGAGGCGGTCTGAGCCGCCACGCCGGAAACGTTCTTCAATTTCTTGATGAATTCGTCCAGCTGCTGGATGTTGCCGCCCAATTGCAGTCCCGCGAGCGAGCCGCGCAGGTCGAAAATCTCCTCCGCGAATCCGAGGCGTTTGGCGGTCGGCATCGTCGCCATCGCCTTGGCGATGTCCGCCATGATCTCCGGCATGCTTCGCAGATTCCCGTTCGCGTCGACGGTGGCGATGCCGATGGCTTTGAGTTTATCCTGAACGTCGGTTTTGGCGAATTGCGAGTAGGATTTCCGCAGGGCCGTTCCCGCGAGGGAACCTTTGATGCCCATGTTCGCCAGCACGCCCAGCGCGCCGGAGACGTTGACGATGTTGTCCTTCGCAGCGGCGGCCTGCGGACCCGCCATCTTCAAGCCTTCCGCAAGGTCGGTCAGCGTCTGCGCCGAACCGTTCGCGGTCGCCGTCAGGATGTCCGACACGTCCGCCATTTTGGAACTTTCGATGCCGAACACCCGCATGTTGTTGGCCGCGATCTCGGCGGCTTCGCCAAGTTCCGTTCCGGTGGCGCGGGAGAGGTTCAGGACGGCGGGAATCGCCGCTTCGATCTCTTTGGCGTTGAACCCCATGCGGCCCATGGCGGTCATGCCGTCGGCCACCTGTTTCGCGGTGAAACTGGTTTCGCGTCCCAGCTTTTCCGCGACCTCGGTCAGCCGCTGGAATTCCTTTTCGGTCGCGCCGGTGACCGCCTTGACCATCCGCATCTGGTCGTCGAAATCCGAGAACGTCTTGGTGGCGAACGTGAACGGAGCCGCCGCGATGGCCGCAGCCATCACCATGCCTTTCCCGGCGGTGGTCAGCGACGTGCCGAAATTCTTCAGTTTCGCCTGGGCCGACTTGAGGCCGCGCTCCAGCCTGGTCTGGTCGAGCATGATTTCGACAAACGCCCGGCCGGCCTTCACATTACCGCTTGCACCCGCCAATCGAAATCACCTCCTTGTAACTGGTTCTGCCTATAAATTTTCTCTTTCTGCCTATTTTAGCTTGAAAATTATGCAGAACGCGGTTATGGTATAGGCAGAAAGATCACAACCGAGGGAAGCCGAACATGAGAACTTTTGATTACACGTTGTTTCCGGCAAAGCTGCTGACGCCTGAAGTCAGCAGTCTTTTGTCCGCCATCCACGAGTATCGCGGAAAGCAGGATTTATATGTCACCGCCAAGCGGGATATTCTGCGGACGCTGTTGGAAGTCGCGGTTATTCAAAGCACCGACGCTTCCAACCGCATCGAAGGTATTTTCACCTCGGACGAACGGTTGAAGGAACTGGTCGAGAAAAAGATCGAACCGATCAACCGCAATGAAAAGGAAATCGCCGGATACCGGGACGTGCTGGCGACCATTCATGAAAATTATGAATACATCCCCGTCACGCCGAATTCGATTCTGCAGCTGCACCGCGACCTCTATTCGTTCCAGCCGTCCGGAATCGGCGGACACTGGAAGAACAGCGACAATCTTATCGCCGAAAAAGGCCCGGATGGTCAAAACCATGTCCGGTTCAAGCCCGTTTCCGCCCTTGAAACGCCGGATACCATGGACTGGCTTTGTCACGCATTCGACGGGGCCATCCGGCAAGGGACGCATGACCCGCTCCTGCTTTCCGCGCTTTTCGTGTTCGATTTTCTCTGTGTCCACCCGTTCAATGACGGCAATGGACGCATGAGCCGGTTGTTGACGTTGCTGCTGCTTTACCGCGGCGGCTACATCGTCGGAAAATACATCAGTTTGGAAATGCTGATTGAAAAATCAAAGCAGACCTATTACGAAACCTTGCAGGAGAGTTCGTCCGGTTGGAATGACGGAAAAAACGATTACATTCCGTTTCTGCGGTATTTACTTGGAATTGTATTAAAAGCATACCGCGAATTTTCGGATCGGGTTGAACACACGGTTCTTTCCCGTTCGAACAAATCGGAACGCATCCGGCTGGTGTTTGAACAACGGTTGGGCAAAATTTCCAAGCGCGACATCGCGGATGCCTGCCCCGATATCAGTATCGCCATGATTGAACAGACCCTCAAGCAAATGCTTGACGAAGGAGTCATTCAAAAGGTCGGAGCCGGGAAAAACACCGCCTACGTCAAGCGGTGATTACCAGCCTTTTCGGGTCTGGAATCATCCCCTTGAGCTGCGCCATGGTGATTTTCATCACTGGCTTCGCCTTTTGTGAATACGGGTTGAAATCGCCGGGTTTCACCGGCTTGCTCTTCTTCGGATCACGGAGGATGTTGGCGACCAGCGCCATGAGGCATGATGTCCGGCCCCATTCCAGCCGTCCCCGGCTCTCGGCCATTTTCACAAGTTCGCGCAGTGTGAACGGATCGGGGTTCACTCCGCAGATTCCGGCGCATTCGCAGACAAGCCGGTCAACCGTTCCAGCTCGGACACCAGACGGTCTTCGAACTTGCCGTCCGACAGAAGGTCGTTCATCTTCTTCCGGGCGATCTCCTCGAAACGGCGGGTCGCCGACAGAATCTTTTTGAACGCCAGCCGTTTCGCCTCGGGGAAAAAATCGATGATCTCGTCCAGAAGCGCCGAGGTCGCGCGGTCGATGGCGTCCCCGGCCATCGCCGCCCCGAACTCCCCGTCCGTCACGTTCATGGAGTCGCACTCCGGCTTGCAGACGGCGTAGAGCACGTCCACGAGCAAAACAGGATCGGTCGAAAGACGCTCCAGCAGTTTGGCGCTCGGCTGGTTCTTCGCATCCAGTTCGATGATGGAATTCAAATCCACGTCGCAGAGCGCCCGGACGCGTTTGATCGCGGCGACGTTCACCGCGAGCGTCCACACACGCCCGGCGTTGTCGGTAAAACTTTTCATATGGAAACAGTCCTTTGTTGTAAATAGGGTTGGTGGAAGAAAAAACTTGAAAAATCCATTTGAGGTTGTACATTAAATTCCAGAGGTTTTGTACCGGAATTTCAACCTGAACAGGAATCGCAAATGTGCCAGCTTGACAGACTTCAACGGCTGAAAGCCGAGATCTATCGGATTGCGCAAAGGCATCACGCCCGTAAGGTGTATGTCTTCGGTTCTTGCGCCCGTAAGGAGGAGACGCCGGGAAGCGACGTTGATCTCCTTGTGGAATTCGACAACGCATCTTTATTTGACCATATCCGGCTTGAAGAGGAAATGGCAAAGCTTCTTGAGACATCGGTTGACATCGTTTCGATCAAAGCATTGAAGCCGGATTCGTTTGGCACGCGTGTCCGCAAAGAGATGGTGCTTCTATGAATCCCGATCTGAATCGTTTGGAGCATATGATTGATGCCTGTGAGAAGATTATTCGCTTCACGGATGTTGATTACAATGTCTACGAGACTTCCGACGAGAAACAAGCGGCAGTCGCCAGATATTATGAAGTACTTGGCGAAGCCGCCAATAAAATTTCCGATGCCTTGAAATCACAGTATGCAGACGTTCCTTGGAAGGTAGCCACCGCGCTTCGGAACATTCTGATTCACGATTATGTCAAGGTCGATTATTCCGAATTGTGGAAAACTGCGAAAGAAGATATTCCGCAATTGCTTTTACAACTGAAGCGAATTATTTCCTCTTTGCCATAATCAAACCATCAGAAGTTACGTCCATGCGGGAGCGCGGGTCGAAGCGGTCGGCTTCGCGGTGACCGACACCGTGACCGCCTCTTCGAGATTCTGCTCCATGCTGAATCCGGTGATCGACCAGTCGGCGTCAAGGCCGCTGCCGTTGCCGTCCGTCACGAACAGCGCAATCGGGGTGTTGCCGAAATACGCCGCCTGGAAAGCGGTGAAGTCCGCGTCCTCGGTGTCGTAGAGGATTCCGAATTCGAGGCTGGCCTCTTTCAGCGTCGCCACGGACGCCTTCCAGCCTTGCGTCGCACGGGTGGTGACGTCCGCTTCGCCGGATTCGAGGTTGAGGGTAAGGTCTTTGACGTTTTTCACTTCGGTCGCACCGGTCGCGCCGGCGGTTCCCCGAAGCAGCTTCGCGTCAAGGCCGAGAACGATAGCCATAAGAGAAAACTCCTTGTGTTTACGGTTTTACAGAGTCCGCCCACAGTTTGGGAAGCGCGGGGGCGGTTTTCACAAGCGCCGGCCCCATCAGCGGACGCTTGGGATATTTGCGGCGGCGGTACATGCCGCCGAATTCATGGGCGGTCATGGAGATTCCGATGAACTTTTTCGCGGGGCCGATGACCACCGCCATGCGGTTCTTTTCCACGCCGAAGAGAATCGAGCGTTTCAAAAGTCCTCTGCGTGTGTGCGGCGGCGTTCCGGGACTGGAAGCCTTCGAAGAGCGGGAAACCGCGTTCCTTGCCGACTTGCGGACATACGCCCCGGCGCGGCGGAGGGCTTTCAGACTGCCCTTCTTCACCTGAGAAAACACTTCGGCGTCGTCGAATTCGACGCGGACTTTCGTTCCGGTCATGCCTTGACGAGCTTGAACGTGAGTTCGATCACGCTGGTGAACTGGCCGCGCTCCCGGAGATGCTCCGGCGAGTAGATGGGATTGTAGGCGACGCACACGCAGGTCGCTCCGGCGAGTTTTCGGTTCAGGAAGCCGAGACCCAATCCCTCTACGAATTGAAGCATCGCATCGAGTCCGTCCTCGGCGCACCGTTTCAAAACGCCGATCTGAACTTTCGGCAGCTCCTCGTGCGCCGCACGTGAGAGCGTCTTGTATTCCGTCGAGAGCGGAACCACCACCACGCGCATTTCGTCCAGATCCCGTAATTCAAATTCCGGGAAATAGAGGACTTCGGCGTGATAGTCCGACAGCTCTGCGGCGACCGCGTTTGCAATATTCAATACTTCCGACATGGTCACCTACCTCCGCACGAATTCCATGATGATGTTTCCGATGGCGGCGATCAGCGCGAGTACCGCCGCCCCCATGGCCGACAGCATCGTCTTCTGCAGATCGGCGGCGGGCTTGCACGGCGGATAATGGTGCTGGCCGTCCGCAAAGTGCATCTTCAGCATGCCGCGAAGTTCGGCAATGTCCAGGCGCGCCTGATTCACCTCGTGCCATAAGTCTCGCAAATCGGGAGTTTCTCCGTTCGACATCATTCGCCTCCGATTTCCTTGGTGTGAATCCGCCGCGTCCAGTGATACGCTCCCGACCACCGCCACACCGGTTCGCCGTTCGGCGCAAGCACCTCGTAGCGGATTCCGTTGTAAACGATGGAATCTCCCCGTTCGGGTTCGTCGGACAGTTCCGAGGCCGCGACCAGAAAATCGCGGCTCTCGGTGCGGACGGTCACGCCGTATTGGTCTTCGGCCCGGAACAGCGTCCGGCCCGGCGTCACGTTGATCGGAATCTGCGTTCCGTCCTTCCGCACATAGACGGCGGGAACGGAAAGCGCCTTCAGGCGCTGAGCCTCCAGCCACGCCGAAGCCTGTTCGAGCATTCCCACGGATTATTCAGCGGCGGCGGTTGCGACGAACGGCGCGTTGAGAAGGACGCGCGCCAGTTCATCGGCGGACTCGGCGGCGAGAACCGCCTTGCCGAAATACGGATTCCCGGCGGCGACCGTGGTAACGGCGTGGTTGGCCGCATCCCAGTAAACGGCGGCCCCGGCGACGATTGCCCCGGCGGCTTTCGCCACATCGAACACGCCAACCACGGCGAGACTACCGAGCGTGTTGGCGGCGATGTCGAGTCTGGCGACACCGATCAGATTGGCAATGACGATCACATCTCCGGCGGCAATGGCCTCGGAAGGCCGATAGTCAATGGATTCCCCTTTTTGAACGTAACGGGCAAGCATGGAAAAATCTCCTTGGATTTGAATTTTTGAAAGAAGCCGGGTGGAGTTTCCTCATCGCCCGGCGGCTGTGACTCGGGCGTTTAGGCCGCGCCGTTGGATTTCACCATGCCGCGATGATCCTGCTCACGGACGCCGAGGTCGAAGTACACCCGGAACCAGAGGCCGAGGGTGTTGAAATCGGTCTCGCCGCGTTCAACCGTGGGCGTGCGCTTGCCCTTCAGAAACCCGATCTCCCAGGTGTCGACGGTCTGCGGATCTCCGAAGAGATACCATCCGCTCTGGCTTGCACCTTCATAGGCGCTGTTCCCGAGATAGGGAGAACTTACCACCTGCAGATTTTCGTCGGCCAGCACGTTCAGCGCCGGACGAACGGCGTTTTCAGTTCCCGCCATAATCAGCGTCGCACCCTGCGTCAGTTCAATGGCGAGGTGCTTGAGAGCGGTCGGAACCAGCAGGAATCTCGGCTCCACACTGATCGGCTGGCCGTCCGCGTCCACCTGGTCCAGGAAGAGCTGGATCGCCTTCTTGAGGCTGTCGGCGGAGAGCGCGCTGGTCGCGCCGGTCAACAGGTTTTTGTGGCCGCCGTGAAACAGCGTTTTGCCGTCCGCCTGAGTCGGATTCTTCAGGAGACGCGAGAAGAACAGCTGGTCGATCAGCCGGGCCGCGCGGTTCCCCATAGCGGTCGGAACCTTCATGAACGCGCCCAAGTCATCATTGATAATCATCTTGCGCGTCAGGCAGAACTTCTTGCCGTAGGTGTCGAGCTGGTTCTTGGCGCTCTCTTCCACGAGTCCGCCGTCCTTGATTTCACCGTCAGCGGCTACCGGCAGCAGGTCGCCAACGTCGGTCAGACGGAAGCGGTCGTTCTCCTTGAAGTCGTTCAGGTCGCCGGTGGAACACAACTTGGTTGCGATCACCGGCTGAGCCGTGTAGCTCTGCAACAGCTTCTTGTTGGCGACGTTGCTCAGGATGCCCGGCAGGGACACACTCGAGAACGCGGCACGGATGGTCTCGTTGTCGAAACCCCGGCTGTACGGGATGCCGTCGAGTTTCATGCATTCGACCAGCAACTGGCGCAGCGGCATATCCATCTCGGTCATCCCGGCTTCGACGGTCTGCGCGCCGTAGGACTTCTCCAGGGTGTCGGCGTCCACGCCGACGCGGAGACACATCGCCGCTTCGATGCTCTTGCGGAATTCGGCTCCCTCCGGCCGGGTCTTGACGCTGATGTTCACGTCCGCGGCCGGACGTTCGGCGCGCATAGTCTCCAACACCTTCTTCGTCACGACTTCCGGCGTCCAGCCCGCGCTGATCGCCTCGCGTTCGATTTCCGGATAGTCCCCGGCGCAAATCCCCTGAATGGCCGAAACGCGCTCGCGTTCGGCCTTCACGGCTGCGGTGGCGGCTTCCCGGGCGGTGCCCGCCACATCGACGGCGCTGGCCTGAATCGCGGGCGGAACGGCTTCGCTTTCCACCGTTTTCTCCTGCTCGCAGCCGCGTTCCGCATGGACGACGACCTTCTCGGTTTCGGGCTTTTTCGTCGGAACAACGGTTTCCGCCTGGGCGGCGGCTTCTTTCTTCTCGGGTTCTTGGGACATGGCATCTCCTTGGATATTGGAAAGGTTGAATTTCGCGGCAACTTTCATGGCGGTTTTCGAATCCGCGCCGACGGCGACCACCGATACTTCACGGAGCACGGATTTTCGGATATGGTAGAATGGTCCTTCAAGCATCAGGCCGTTCACCTCATGTTTCCCCTGAACGAGCTCGCATTCCTTCACATCCGCGCCGATGGAAAGCTGCCAGTCGGCTCCGGCCTTGGCCTGCGCGACGATATCCTGCGCATCCTTGCTGTCCGAGACGATTTCGCCGCTGATTTCCAGCGCGTTGTTTCGGACGCTCGCCGAGATCATGCCGACTCGCGCTTCGGTCTTGTTCTCATGGTTGGTGAGCAGCGGCACGGTCTCCGGGATTTCCATCCCGGCCAGATCGATCACCACCGGATGCTTCCAGCCGGGCAGGTTCATCTTTCCGCCGGAATAGGCCACGCCGGCCACCTTGGGACGGCCGCCACCGGCGGCCTCGATCAAAGTAAAATCGTTCAAAATGATTTACTCCACAGGTTCGGAACCGTCATCCGGTTCGCTTTTTACTTGTTCGGTTGATTTTTCGTCGGGGATTGGAATTCCGAATTCCCGCATCAATCGGATTTCCTTGCCGCGCTGGCGCAGAACCGCCATGTAATCGCGGCCATCCTTCGCGCATTCGGCGGCGAGCGTGGTGGTGTGATTGGCGAGGCGTTTTTCCTGCGCCGAGGCTTCCTTGCCGGGATCGACGTGCGGGAAACCGTCCCAGAACCACGTATGCCGGTCCGGCGGCGCCTGTCGCATCCGGGAGAGGGAGTATTCCCGAAACCACACTTCGAAAATGCGGTTCAGGACTTCGCTTTCCCAAAAATTCCGATCGACCAGAATCGACTTGTGATAGATCTGATTGTCCAGCCGCCCCGACGCATAGTTGTG
>CALABZ010000038.1 GCA_937888615.1 uncultured Lentisphaeria bacterium
TCCAGGACGAGCGCGACTACGAGGAACTCAACTACTACATCCTCGGCATGATGCTCAAATAACTCCTATCAGTCCTCCAGACGATAGATCAAAGTTGAACAGGGTTCCATTCTCACCGGAATGGAATCGCTGTTTTTTACGATTACCTTGTCGCTGAAAGCATCGCGAACGGTGGTGCGGCGGGGAAGCGACAGCGTGAAACTGCGCTCCTTGTCGTAACCATTGTGCAGAACGATGAAGTTCCGGTTGGCGTCGAACACGATATCGGCGTCGGTATACAGGTGTACTCCGGCGAGACGGCAGATGTTGCGCAAGACCGGTCTTTCCAGTCTGGGGATCACGGAATAGACTGATTTCCAAGTACCGAAATCCCGAAACGCCAGGGCGGCTTTGCCGTCGGCGAACTGCGCCGCCGTTTCGGCTTTCGGATCGACGATCCGGAATTTCGGGCCGAATTCATCCGCATGCATCCGCCGGGTGGCGGGAGCCGGGAATCCCGCGGCGCTGATCCGCCCGGATTCCGGCAGGCCCTCGGTAAGCCGGTGATGTTGCAGAACGGCGGTCATCTTTTCTTTGCCTGGAAGGGTCTCGGTCCTGATTCCGGTCAGGGCTTCGATCTGCTTAACATCCAGTCCGTTGTCTCCGACATAACCGGGCGCGTAGAACCACAGGAATGTCGTGCCGTTCTTTTTCAGCTCTTCAATCCGTTTGCGGTCCACGTCGGAGAGGTAAAAGGTGTTCATCATCACATAGAGCTTGTACTGCCGCGGGAAATCGGGATGGTGAAGGTCACTGGTCAGATAAACATCGAATGGCGCACCCAGCCGGAAAAATTCCGGGTAGTACATCCAGTTGATCAGGTTGTTCGACAACGTCGGCCCATGAAACATATCAAGGTAACGGGGCGACTTCGCGCTGAAAATCACTGCGATCTCGGCGGCGGAACGATAACCAATCCGTTGAGCCTGCCGGTAAAGGCGGTTCATTTCACCGATCATTTCCGCGATTTCACGCTCGCCGGTCCAGGAAACCGCCAACGCGCCCTCGCCCTGCGACATATCCGCGAACCACGAACCGAAGTTCCGGGTGATGTCCGCCCCGAGATTGCGCCGAATAATCGCCTGCGATTCCCGGAGGCCATGGGTATGCCCGTAGTTGCGGGTAGCGGCCTGATAATGCCGGGTGTCGTCGTCCGGCAGGTACATCCGCCCGTGCAACCGGAAACTGCTCCATGGGAAATAGGTCAGGAAGGGAGTGCCGGCCAGCCGTCCCGAATAACTGGCCGCGCCGATATAACCGTCAATGGCGGGGTCGCTCAGCAGTTCGGCCAGGTCGAAGTTGTTGTTATTGAACATACCGCCCGGTGAATTATAGGCTTGCATGTGGGCGATCAAAAATCCATAATGGACGAAGTTGATCCGGGTGCCGCCGGTCATTTCCTTGGTCAGGCGGCACATGTCAAGGATCAGGGAACTGAGCATGGTCGGAACGAAATCCATGTAGTCGAAAGCCATGCGACCGGCGGCGGGATCACGGAAAACGCCGTCGTTCACGCCGGGGGCGGTCAGTTCTCCGATTTCAGGGTTAGCGGTGTCGAAAGTGATTTCAAGGTGCCGCCAGGCGCGGCGCAATTCTTCAACATTATTCCGGTAACGCCGACGCAGGAAATCGCGAAACATTTTGATCGCCTGCGGGTTGAAGTCCCCCACGGTGATTTTGGTCCGGTCGGTCTGCCAGAGATTTTCCGCCCCCCCGCCGGTAACGCTGTCCGGCATACCGCAGGTCCACGGATGGAAACCAACGATCCGGTCCCAATACGGTTGTGATTTCAGGTAGTCGATCAGCGCCCGGGTAAAGGCCAGACATTCGTTCCGATATTTGGCGGAGGAAAAGGAAACCCCTTCTTTTTTGCCGAAAGCGGTGACCAGCATTTCATCGGGATTTTGCTGGAGCCAGCGGAGAGTCGGACGCAGGTCCCACAGGATCACGACCAGGGCTTGAGGGTTGACTCCCAACAATGTGCGAATATTGCGATCAAGCTCTGCGAAGCGTTCCGCCCAGGCGTTCGGGCCAGCGTCGATCAGCTTGCCGTAAAGCAGGAACTGATGAATGCGGATGCCTGAATATTGTTCGGTCATGTAGAGCCGTTCCGGGTCGGCCAATGAGATGTAGCGCCAGAAAAACGGGGTCGTCGCATGGTTGTCCAGCAGAAATGCCGCCTGGCCGTTCGGGTAACCGATCCTGGCCTCGACAATCCCCGCCCCGGAGGGAGGAACGGCAGGGACGGCGACTTCGATTTCAGCGATTTTGATCTTCGAGGCATTGTTGATATTCAGCGCCAGGCCGTTTTCCTGCCCCGCCGCTGAGAGATATACCGGCTGCCGCCCGGACGGCGTCCACGGGGGAAGCGTCAGGTCGGCGGTCACGGTAACGGGCTCCCTCCCCCCCTTTGTCGCCGGGGTATCTGCATACATGGTGGCGAACAGGTGACGGTCGCCGCGAAGGCCCGGCACATCGGAACCGGCTTCCAGCAGGAAATCATAGTTCTGATTCAGGCGATGGCGGGGCGTAAAATTAAAGCTGATTTTGACCGTATCGCCACGCTTCGCCCGATAAACCGGCACTTTACCGTCCGCATCCGCCTGTTCGCAGATGTCGGTCGGGTAATATGAAATCTTGCCCCACGGGCCTTCCGGCGGTCGCTTATAACAAAACGGCGCCAGCCAGGAACTATCGTCAAACCCTTTTCCTGCCTCATTCCAGCCGGGGTGGGAACGGTCAGAGCATTTCCAGTCCTCGCCGGTACCGATTTTAACGGTTCCGTCCGGATAATTCAAACTCAACTCGGCAATGAACTCTCCCCAGCCCCATTTGCCGGGATTGCGGCTCAGGTTGGCCTCGGCGGCGATGACGTTTTCGCCCTTCTTCAATAATTTCGCCACCTGCCGGGGACGAATTTCGATGGAGCCGGTATCCACTTCCGTGCCGTTCACGAAGATTTTATAATAGTCATTGGAACGGACCTGAACCACGGCGCTCTCCGGCAGTTTGTCGAGGTGAAAAGTTTTGCGAAAATAACGCGGCTGGGCGGCCTTGTGCAGTTTGTCCGGCTCGGGATACCAGATGTACCAGGCGTCCCAGTAGGGTTTGCGGATATCGGTTCCGGGCTGTTTGGGACCGTAGGCTTCCAAAGCGGAAGCCGCCGCTTTCTGCCCGGGAGCAGGCAGCAGGTACAACCGCAACCGGGTGGTGTCCTGTTCCGGAAAAGTGAAACTGCCGTCGGCGAATTCCGTCGGCTGAAAGATTTTGACGGTTTTCCACGTGTCATCGCTTCCGGAATAGCTCTTAAGCCGGGCCTGACGAAGATTGCCGCTCAAATCACGCAGAAACAGTTGATCAATCCGCCGTGGGAAAGGCCAGCGCAATTCGAGGAACAGCGGTTCGCCCGGGTCTTTCGCCTGCCAGAAAGTGGAGGGGTCACCGTCAAAAAGGTTATCGGTATAGCTTTGCCGGTAATTCCCGAAAGACGAAGCCAAACCGATGCAGCGGTTCTTCTCCGTCGCCAGATTCGGCGAATCCGGAACCGTTTTTTCCGGCGCGACTGGTTTGGCGGGAGCGAAATGCGAATAAAGGGTATTGACTTCAACGGCGGGAAGCGGGCGGTCATAGAGTTTGATTTCATCATAGACAGTGGAGGCGGCACCGAGCCCACCCCAGCCCGGCAGAACTTTGCCGAATGAAATATGGTCTGCGTTCATCACGGGGACTCCATTGATCGAACCGACAGCTTTTCCGTCCACATACAGCGTGTACAATCCGTCGTCCCAGGTGAAAGCGAGATGATGCCACTCGTTTTCCCGCCAGGAACGGACCTCGTGATCCACCCATTTCTGGGATTTTTCGTTCAAATCCTGATAAATCAAACGGGCCGCGGCGGTTTTGTGCGGTTTATACAGCAACAGCCGCTTACCGGGCGCGGAGAGCAAACAGAAGAAATAACAGTCGTCAGTGGCCGGAGTCCATTGCGGACGGACCCACATCGCCACGGTTCCGCGCTTGCCGTCACCGAGGAGTTCTCCGGCGACAACATTCAACATGCCGCCGTCTGTAGAGATTCCGCGCCCGGCAATGCCTTCGGCTTCCGATGTTTTTCCGACAGTCCGAACACCGGCAGGAGCAGCGGCGGCGTCAAAAGAATATTCGGCCCGCGGCTTGCCGCCGTATTCCTTTTCCCGTTCGGCAATAATTCGAAATCCGTGCTGGTATTCCACCCTGATCTGTTCGGAGGACGGAAGCTCGGAGTAAAGTTTCACGTCTCCGATCGCGGTCTGTTCGTCTCCGATATATCCCCAACTATCGTAGGGTGTGCCGATTATCACGGTCTTCCATTCAATTGCTTTCATTGATTTATTTTCTCCGATCCGTTCGCCGTCCAGATAATATTGATATGTTCCATGATTAAAGGTGATGGCGATATGATGCCAGGCACCCGTTTCCCAAAGTGCAATGCTGTGGCGAAAATTATGCGCCTGCGGATCGCGCAGATTGAACGCCAGAAATGTCTGTTTGCAGAACTTGGAAATGATCAGGTCCACCGGCTGATTATTGATTTTTTCACCCTGCATGGTCAGGAAAAAGACGAAATTTTCACAGCGTGGCCGCCAGTTCAGCGGTTTCGCCCACAATGACGCGCCCCAGGCATCCGCTTTCAACGCCCCGTCAAGCTGAAAAACCGCTTTCAGTTTGCCGCCGAACACTCCGGCGGGCGCATCAATCCCCTGCGTATACTGGAGGTTTCCACCTGCAATCCGGCAATTTGGCGCAGTAAAGGCGCAGTCGGTGTCTCCTCCATTCAGCACCGGTAACAAGACAAACGCCGCCAGAACGACCGTATAAATCAATATTCTGTTCATGGATTCTTTTCCTTTATTTCGATAATTATGTTATGGTCTCGGATTCTCGCCTTCTCCGACGCCCCATATGCCGTCTTTATTCTCCAGAAACTCCCTCAGCGACACTTTGACAGCCGCTCCGCCGGCCAGCAGCATATTGGCCGTCCCCTGATGACGGGGCGACAGGAAATTATACTGGTACTTGGCGCCGGAATTATAACTGTCCTTGACCCCGTCCCCATCGGTGTCATAGGCGGGTTTGAACCAGCTTTTGCCGGGACTGGCGATATACCGGGAGTCCGCCAGCGGGTTCGCGTCGCCCGCCAGGAAAGCACCGGCAGGCACCCGCGAGAGCTTGCGCGACGCCGCCCCATAGCTGGAACCCGGATAACCGAATACAGCCGGATAGTTGACCGCATACGTGAGGGTGGCGGCAGGGTTGAGTGCGTCTTTGAACCCCGGACACGGCATATAACCGCGAACCACCCCGAACCCCCTGGTACTATTGTAATTATCGAAAATAGTCTTCATAATGACCTGATCCCAATATTTACCGGCGGTAGCGCTCTCTTCACGGATCGGCATAAGGTTGTCGTCATAGGAGTCCGCATAGTCAGTCAATGCAATTCCAAGTTGTTTCAGATTCGAAATGCAGGCGGCGGCATGAGCCATGTTCCGGGCATGGTTCAGCGCAGGCAGCAACATCGCCGCGAGTATTGCGATGATCGCTATTACAACCAGCAATTCTATAAGTGTGAATTTCAATCTCTGTTTTATCATGTCGAATTCCTCAGTTTATGGTGCTTTCCCGCAGGATCAGCTCCGGTTTTATGTATATTTGTTGAGGCGGCATTGATTCGCCGCCGATTCTCTGCATCAGGATATCGAGCAGGAGACGATTTTTTTCCTGCCTGTCGAAGCCGACCGTAGTCAGCGACGGCACATAATAAGCGCCCTGCTCTGTATTGTCCATACTGATTACTTCGAGGTCTTTTCCCACTTTCATACCCAGGTCGCAAGCCGCCCGGATCAAGGTCAGTGCCACAAAGTCGGAACGAACGAATACCGCGGTCGGCGCCGATTTTCGTTTCAACAGCTTCATGCTGATTTCATAAGCGCCGCGATAGTCCTCTACGGTCTGGGTAATCCGGCAATCCGGGTGGAATTCCAACCCGTATTTTTCCAGCGTTTCGGCAATACCCCGGTCGCACGGAGAATACCCCGACCCCGCAAAAGTGGCAATTTCCCGATGTCCTTTGGCCAGCAGATATTCCATCGCCATCCGGGCGCCGCTGCGGACATCGGGGGCGACAAAATCCACACTCGGCTCATCAATATAACTGCTGAATATGAATGCGGTCCGGCAATTTCGAAGCTGATCGATCAACAATTTCTGCGTTTCCAGGTGGGATGGATTATAAAGGATAATACCATCAACCGAACCGCGAATGGTCTGGATCAACGGCTTGATCGATTCCGGGCGGTGAATATCGTTCCAGAACAGCCGGAAATGATAGTTCCGCTGTGCCGCGAACTTCATCAACTGGAGAGAATTTTCGGTATGGAGCGGATTGAGACTGGGCCATTGCAGCGCACCGATCGAAAATGTTTTTTGTCCAAGCAGGCTTCGCGCCACCTGGTTCGGCACATAGCGCAGGGTATCCGCGGCTTTCTGCACTTTCTCGCGGGTCGTGGCCTTAATGGCGACATTGCCGTTCAACGCCATGGAAGCGGTGGACACGGCCACACCGGCCAACCGGGCCACATCGATAATGGTCGGCTGTCCGTTTTTCATGTTTTCCGGTATTTCGGATGACTTTCGCATGGTCTTGCATTCCGCTGATTTAATTTTTTGAAACCTTTCAAATATTATAATCGCTCTTGGGAATTTTGTCAAGACCCCTATTTGAGTTTTTCCATATAATTTGGTTCGCCATAGTCACTGATCGAGAAAACCGTATTCGCCTCCGGTCAGCGGCCTTGCCAGAAACGTGGTGCGGCATTCGTCTCGGAAGTCCGGATCGTTTCGAAGCCGTAATATTTCGCCGCCAGGGTGTTCAGCCAGAATTCAGGGTCGTCGGTGATATCTTCAACCCAGATATACTGCAGCAGGCTCCGGCGTCCAACCCGGTGCGGCGGCACAACCGGATGCCGTTCACCGACGCGGCGGAATTCGGTCAGCAATTCCTGGCGGACAGCCTCGTCCCGGTGAATCTTCAGGAAATCACCGGAGGCCGGGATCAAAATAACCGCCGCATAAACCGCCAGCAGACTCATGGCCGTCAATACAACCCGCGGACCATTTGCCCGAAGTTGTGAATCGGCCAGCCGCACTGCGGCCAATGCCGCCAGCACCGAACCGGAATAATACGCCCGGACGGCCGGAAGCGTTCCCGCCGCCGCAAAGACAAGCGCCGTCCCCAGGGAAACCGCCAACAGTATGGCGCAATCACGCAAAGCGGGATCGCCCTTGAATTTACCATTCCGCCAGCGCGCCGCGGCGAAAAATGCCACCAATACCCAGCTTATCCAGGAAGAGTACAAATAGAATGCCATTGCTTGAGGCAAAAGACGCAATTTCGCACCAATCGCCCAAAACGGCAGAGCCCCGGAGGCGGCACGGGCGTGAAGCCCCGGCTCCGTCAGCAGAAAAACCACTCCCGCCAGAAAACCGGCCCCCGCAAACCAGAACAAAAACGGTAATCGATGCTTGCGGAGCCATGCCAGAGAAAAAACGCTGCCAAACAACATACTGCCAATCAGGGAATTACTCTCATTACAACCTCCAGCCAGTATGCCGATCACCAGCATTCCGCCGGCGGCGAGCCATGGAAAGCGCGGCGAAGAAGCATTTTCCTGAAGCATGTTTCGACAGCAACCGAAAAAAAACAACACTAATGCCAGAGCCCAGCTATAAACAATGGAACCCGTGGTCCAGAATATCGTATCACGGGGACGCGCCACCCCTACCCACAATAGAAGGATTAACAGGGCAAGCAGCAGATAATCGGTCGCACACCGTCGGTCGGGCCAACGCCCAAACGCCAACCGGAAACCACCCAGAAGAAGTGCCCCCTGAACCAACGGATTGAGCAAGTCGAATAACCATTTCCCGGAATATGCGAACAAATGAGCGGCGAAGTTGCCTGTCCGCATGGACAAGCGGAAATATTCCTGTTTCCAAAAAGCCAGGAGGGACACCGGCTTCTCGCCCAGAAATACAAAATCGTCTCCGCTAACGGGATAAAGAATCCCCCCGACCGCGAGGAATCCGAGCCACAGCACCAGCAGAAAAAAGAAAATACGGCGGTAACATTTCTCCGTGCCCTTTCCGCCATGCCACTCAAAAACAGTCGCGAGACGACTAAAAAAATTTGGTGATGTCAATTGAGTATCTCCTGTTTATCGGATTTCAATCCTGCCCCATGAATTTACATTTATGTAAATTTAGCACAAAATGCCCTGAAATCCAGCGCGGGGCCGGACTTCCTGAAAATAAACTTTACATTTCGTGGGATGGTGCTATATTACGGTGCATTTTGTCGGAAATACAAAAAACGTCCTACCGCAGGCGGAGCACATTCAAAACGGAATTACTGAATTCTTATGTCGATTCTCGTAGTAGTCACTCATTATAATAAAGGAAAACTCCTGCAGATGTGTCTGGATAGCCTGCTGCGACAGTCCTGCCGGGATTTTTTGGCGGCAGTCATCGACGATGCCAGCCCGAATCAGGAAGCGGTGGAATGTTTCGCGGAGTGCCGGGACAAATATTCCGCGGATAAGCGTTTCATCTTCCTGCAGAACGAGAAAAATCTTGGAGCTTCCGGAGCCATCAATCGGGCAATCGAAGCCGTCGCCGGCGATGTGATCATGCTTCTGGACGCTGATGATACGTTTCCGCCGAACGCAGTCGAGGCCGTAACCCGCTGTGCGTCCGCCAAACCGGACCGGCATCTTTATTTCGGCGACTATACAGTCGGCAAAGAAATCATATCCTGCCGGTACCTGGCAATGAATAATGGCGGTTATTTGGACAAGAAAAAACTGGCAGACGACTATAAACTGCTTGGTACAACCCCGTTTTCCAGGGAGATATGGGAAAAATGCGGTCGTTTCGACGAGAAAACCCGAATGCTTAACGACCGGGATTTCTTTCTCCGAATCCTCGAATTTCCGGAACCGGTCGGCGCTTATATTCCCGAGGTCATATATCATTGGAACATCGATGCCGGTCAGAAAAGCAGCTCATGCCGGCGATATCAGATCAGTTTGATGTTCCTCCGGTATTTCAAGTTTTTTTATCGCAATATGAGCAAATGGAATTTTTTTAAGAACCTGCTGATTCACACCATTGCCATCCCACTGGATTGGCTGCATCTCTTCCCGTTTTTTCACCGATTGCATGCCGCCGTCTTTAACCGCGCCTCATCTTCCGCATGATTTTTTCAGGAGCTCTCGGAATTGTGGGTCTGCAATCAGGGCATTGTACTTCATTACATATTATCCCGTAGAAACTTAAAGTATCGGTATTTCTCTTGGTTTCTTAGCATCTTAAATACAATACAACGCAGAGCAGACCCAACATAAAATAGAGCATTACATACCGCGCCATAAAGAGGGTGGCTTGTTTTTCTGTAAAAAATCTTTCTGCTTTCCAGAAACATCTTGATTCTTTTCTCCCAATTTTCAGAGAATGATTGACCCTCCAAATGAATAATTTCCGCCTCCGGAACGTTGATCACTTCATAACCCGCTTTTTTTACTCTGTATGCTAATTCGGTCTCTTCAAAGTAAACAAAAAAATCAATATCAAAACCTTGCAACGCAGTAAACAGGTTGCTTCTGATCATCAAATCGGCACCTGTGATGTATCCCACTCTCATTGGTTTCGTAGAATGATTGAACTTAGCGTCCTTTCCATATCGCAACATTTCAAGAGCACCGGGTTTAAAAAACAAATTTAATTCCCAAAAAATAGAAGGAAAAAACATCTTATAAGAATGAGTTTCATGGGAATCCTCTGTAAATAAATTTCCTCCACAGATCCCACATTTTTGGTTTTTCTCCATGAAATCAAACAGGATTTTTATTGCATTATTTATCAATATCGTATCTGGATTCAGAAAAAACAAATACTTCCCTTTTGCATATTTTACACCTTCATTATTTGCGTATCCGAAGCCACGATTTTCACACTTGATAAACATTACTTTGGGAAAACAGTTGCGAGATATTTCCAATGAATTATCCGTTGAACTATTGTCTACTACGATGACTTCAAACTCAATGTCTTGCGTTTTATCAAATATCGAAGCTAAGGCTTGTCGCAATAAATGACCGGTATTATAATTAACTATTATAACCGATACATCCATACTTTGAATTAAAATCCTTATTTTTGATAATGTAATACTTGACAAATCACATTTCAAGAATTAGTTTTGAGAAACTTACGATGAATAAAAGCAAGGGCGATATGAGTAAGGAACAACCATTCATTTATTATCGGATCTCCGACAGGGGGCGAACCCAGGATAAGATGCCTTATGCCGATAAATGCGAAGGATTCAAAGTTCTTTTATTAAAGCGCTTTTTCGGAAGAAAATCCAAACCGCTTATTTCATCCGTTCCGGCATTTGCAACTCATATAGAATCTGCGTTTTTATCACCTATCATTGATTTGGATAAAATGTGGAACAAGAATAAGAAGAGTTAGTCTGGTGAAAGGAATTTCTATCATTGTCTGTTCGGTGAAACCGGAAGAATGCCGTAAAATGCTTGAAAGCGTTCGATCGACTATCGGCACGGATTTTGAAACATTGGTTTTTGATAACCGCACACATAATTACGGAATTTGCCAGGTCTATAATCAATCTGCGGAGAAAGCGAAATTTCCCTATTTATGTTTTGTGCATGAAGATGTTATAATGGCTACTGAAAATTGGGGAAAGGTACTGATTGATTTTGCAGAAGCAACCCCTGACTGTGGAGCTATCGGATTCGCCGGAGGGACAATCGTTCACAAAAATTTCTTAGGTTGGGTATGGGGCCCCAGCGGACGCTATCGTTACTATGACCGAATCGGGGGCGGCAAGGCACTAAGCATAGATGAACTCAGTTACAGTTACAACAATCCCAACAACGAATCATTTGCGAAAGTGATTACTTTAGACGGATTGTTTTTATTTATCAGCAAAGACGCATGGAAAGAATATCCATTTGATGAAGATAAGATAAAGGGGTTTCATTTTTACGATGCAGATTTCTCACTCGGAATATCTCAACATCGACAGAATTATGCGTGCTTATCATGCGATATATACCATTTGTCAGGCGGAAATGCGAATATAACCTACTATGAAAATATGCTTGGTTTTCAGCAAAAATGGAAATGCCGCCTGCCATGTACAATCGATGGCGCGAAAATAAGAATGAGGGAAGAACTGGCTAATGCATATCACATTTATCTTCAAGGCCGGCGATATGGCATGTCAAGACGAATGTGCATTCGCCATATCATTCAAATCAACGGTATCGTTTTCTTCTTCCTTCTTTGTTTATCCGCGATATTTTGGGAAATAAAAAAACGGTTATACTCAATCGGATAAACAAATGTGCGAATAGGTCAGGATACGACCGAAGGGTTCTCGAGATTTACGATTTTATCACAATTTTCAACGGTACTTAGGCGATGGGCGATCATGATCATCGTCAATTTTCCTTTGAGAAAATCCAACGCATTTACAAAGGCGTTTTCAGTCTCATTATCAAGCGCGCTTGTCGCTTCGTCCAGCACCAGCACCTCGGGATTGCGATATAAAGCCCGGGCGATGCCAATCCGCTGACGCTGACCGCCGGAAAGCATCACCCCGTTTTCGCCGACTTCCGCCTCCAGCCCTTTCGGCAGCTTCTTGACAAAATCATAGATCTGGGCGATCTTCAAAGCCTCAACCACCCGCTTCTCGTCGATATCCCCGGCCGCGATCCCCCAGGCGACATTTTCCTTGATACTGGAATCAAGCAGGAAAATATTCTGCGGCACATAGCCGATTTTACTCTGCCAGGAATGGAGGCATTCTTCAATATTCTTTCCGTCAACCGTGATCTGCCCTTTATCCGGCT
Source organism: uncultured Lentisphaeria bacterium (assembly GCA_937888615.1). Classification (GTDB taxonomy): domain Bacteria; phylum Verrucomicrobiota; class Lentisphaeria; order Victivallales; family Victivallaceae; genus UBA5239. Next base: position 12,018 of record CALABZ010000038.1, read on the forward strand.
TCAACAGTCCCAGCAGGATGTCAACCAAGGTCGTTTTGCCACAACCCGTTGTCCCCACAAAAGCCACCGAGGAGTTCTTCGGAATCTCCAGTGAAAAGTTTTCAATAACCTTTGTGCTGACGCCGGGGTAGGTGAAATCAATATTTTCAATTTTGATGCAGTCGGAAAATTGCAGCACCTCATTGCTTTCCTGCTGCCTTTTCAAAGGCTTCAACTCAAATAAATCAACATAAATTTGATTGAAAACATGAAGATTATGCCTGATGATTGTAAGGTTGTATTGAATCCGCGACATAGACGGCATCATTCGGATCAGGGATATCGCAAGCAATGTCAGCGTCAGCAGAATGGAGCCTTCAGCCATGCCCAGAAAAATAAAAACAATCAGCGTCCCCAGCCCAATTGCAACCACAAACGTTTCCAGGAAAAAGCGCGGAAATTGGCCAAATACGTAACGTTTGGTGTTCACCAGCGCTTTCCGCTCCTGAATACTACTGTATTCTCTGCAGAAATATTCCTGACTGTTATTGACCATGAGCTCCTTGATCCCCTTGAATGCCTGCAAATCCTGCCGGGCCGAGGCCAGAGCCAACGTCGTATAAGAACTTCCTAAATTATAATTATACTTCTTGAACGGCAGATAAAGCAATAGATTTACGCAGAGGAAAATGATCAGAAGGGCGGCTGTGGTCACGGGCGAAAAAAACAAAAGCATTACGAGAATTACCGCAATAACGACTAAGTCCGCCAGGATCATCATGAAAGATAGAATAACGCCGTTACAGGTAAGATCGACCATCTCAAGCTTTTTATGGAGGAAAGAAGAATTGTTCCTGATATGAAAAGGATATTCCGCGTACAAATAATTTCGGAACATCCCGGAACTGAACGTCGCGGCTTTCTGGTTGACCAGCAGACTGATCGAGTCGATCAGTTTAATTGAAAGAATATTTTTGATCACATAAATTATGATCGCGGCAAGCGCCAGAAAAATGATGAAGCTTTCCTGGGAACCGGGTGCGATAACATTATGTATCGCCCGTAAATATTTATTTTGCTCAATCAGGACCGGCTTGCTCAACAAGGCGATTATCGGCATGATAAGCGCAATGCCGATAAGTTCAAAAATCGCATTTACCGCCAGAGCCGCTATCAGAAAAAACAGAAATATCCGTTCCCGGCGGTTAAAAAGTCTTAAAGTTTTAAAAACGAGATCTTTCATTTTTCAGTCAACCCAGAATTTCCCCGAAAATATTATAGACCGGAATCTTTTCCGGCAGTTCCAACGGCATAAAATTCTCATTCATCGGTTCTTTCGGATCACAGCTACAGACGATAAACACCTCGGCCTCCGAATCATTGATCTCGCAAAGCTTTTTGATCGGCCGGTTCAAAAAAGCCCCCTCTTCCTCATCAAATACATCGGTCAGGACCAGGTCCCATTCCCGAATGCCCAGAAACACGATTTCGGCAAGTTCTCCGGCACCGAACAACGCAACCCTGCGAACCCCTGATTCGGCAAGTCTTCGGCATAATTGCGAACTTTTTCTGCGGGCTTCCTGATAAAAATGCATTGAGAAGTCCAGAAATTCGTAGGTAAGACGGGCTTTTTCCGCAATGCCCTGGGGCGTCAGAAAATAATCCCAGCGCCTCGAATGAACTTTTTTGACATGCAAACAGCCCTTGCTGACCAGTTTGGTCAGAAGGCTATGAGCCAGTTTAATACTGCACCCAAGTTTTGACGCCAACATCCGATTGTTCAGAAGCGGTGTCGATTCAACATGTTCTAAGATCTTAAGCTGATTGAAATCATTCTCTCGAACAAGAGAATACCTTGGTGTCGACATTATTCCTCCGGAGCATTTGTTATTTCTTCAAGATATCCTGAAATTACGTTGCCAATGGTAACTATAGCCGGTTTTTTTTCATTTTCAATCCGAATCCGCGAGAAAAATATTATAAATAAAGAGCGCCCAGCCAGAGCAAGCCGCCGAGTTCTGAAAGGATTTTTAAATGATCTTCGGCTTCAACGTATCACGAACGATGAGTTTTGAATTCAATTTCACCGATACTTTGCCCTTATAGGCTTTTATCCAGGTGTTGTCGCAAATCATCTGCCCGAAAACGATGCCGGTTTCCTTCATGGGCATGCCCAGTGAAGTCAGGTTGTAAGACCGGTAAAGCGGATTGTCGTCAAAAGCAATCAACTGATAGTCTTTCGGAATCGTTATTCCGTTTGATAGGCACAGGTCGATAAGGTTCGCCGCGTGTTCATTGTTTATAGCCACCACGGTGATCCGGCCTTTTTCCTGTTTTATCATCTCAAGGGCCTGCTGCAATCCTTCGGGGGTGTTGTACACCTTGCGAATTTTCGGCTCCGGGACAGGAGTTCCGCGCCGCAGCCCCATTTCGATGCCTTCACAGCGTTTAACAGCCCAGAAAGAATTGCCTTCGCCTTCCGTGAGTATCAAAATATTCCGGTGATTATTTTTTTGCAGTAATGTCCCGATATTGACCCCGTCCCCGAACGGGTCGGTAGAGACAAATGAGACCATATCCAGCGGCATCGGCGCGCCGCCCCGGTTCAGCATGAATATCGGCATTTGGAAATCCAACAGTAAATCGGCGTTGTCACAAAGAAATTCCGAGTCTTCCATATCAGGGAAAATGACCAGGGCGGAAGCTCCGGCGTCTGAGATTCCAGTAAGCAGTCTTTGATATTCGTCGCGCCCGCTGCCGGTTGGAATATTCCGGTAATTCACAACAAATCCATGGGATTCAACAACCTCCTCAAGTCCTGCAAAGGATGCTTCATTCCAGTGAATCCAATGCGGCGTCATGGAGTATAAAACATGAATACTGCGGTTGGTTTCCTTCAGGAGTTCCTGAATCTTCTCCTGGTCCAGATGGGGGTTGACAGTGGTCCCGATGCGTTTTTTGCGGGTCACCAGATTATGGCTTGCCAGGGCGTTTACCGCTCGTTGCGCATTCATCCGGTTGGTGTTGAATTTGACGGCAAGATCCGCTTCCCGGGGCAGAATATCCTGGGCCTGAAGTTTCCCGGACGCCATATCCTGGAGCAGGCCTCTATAAATTTTTTTGATCGCGTTGTTCATATGCTCAATATATATCGGTGACTACGAAAAAGCAATAATTATCACAAAAATAATAATAACCCTATTGACAAAAAACGCTGTTTATATGTATAACATGTTCAAACAGATCGAGCTTATAAAATAATAACCCAAGCGATATTGTGGCCGTATTTGTTCATGATGCCCGCCAGTTGGAGTTATGGAACAAGGAATTTTTCATGTACGCCGCAACCTTGCTAAAATCAGCTTAGTTCTTGTCGCGTCCTTGATCCTGCCGATTAACTGCAACGTCATGATTATGCTTCTGACGTTGCAGTAATATAGCATCAGGCAATTCCTTAAATTGCCACATCTTCCTCAACCGCGGAACAGAAGTTTTGACGTTTGGAAAATAACACCATTCCCAATGCAAGCGGTCCTATGCGCCCGAGAAACATTAGACCGATAATCAATACCTTGCCGGAAGCGGAGAGCATGCCGGTAATACCACAACTTAACCCAACGGTTCCAAGCGCCGACGCACATTCGAACATCAATGCGGTCATCGGTTGTTTCTCGGTCAACGCAATCAAATATATACCGATTCCCAAGGTAAGCAGATAAAACATCATGCTCGCTACAGCGGTTCTCACCCTTGCCACAGGAATTACCCGTCCGGCGAACCGGATTTCCGGGTCCCTGCGTAAAATGCCCAACATTACCGCCCAAAGCGCGGTTACACAGGTTGTTTTCAAACCACCGCCGGTCCCGGAAGGAGACGCTCCGATTATCATTACTATCGTCAGCAGAAAAAGTGAACTTGCGGACAATGCTCCGACCGGAATAGTATTAAATCCTACTGTTGTACTGGCAGTCATTACCTGAAACCATGATGCGGTAAGCTTCGTTGAGACCGGTAATTGTGCGATAGAAGGTTCATCCAGAGCGAAGAGGATAGTTCCGCCCACGGAAATAATCACCGTACACCAGAGAATAATTTTGGATGTCAAAGTCATGCCTTTTTTATGACCGGTCAGATACTCCCACCAGTCATTCATGACTATAAAACCAACTGCGCCAAGATAGCTCAAGACGATGATAACCACATTGAACCAAATATTCCCCCGGAAACCTTCAAAGCTGTTGTTCAGCAAACTGAAGCCAGCCGTACAAAAAGCCGACACACTATGGAAGATTGCCTGCCACCATGGCATCGGCAGGCCGGAAGCGCGAAAAGTGGGGTAGAGAGCGACAGCGCCAAGAGTTTCTATCATAAGCGTGAACAACACGATTGAGCGTAAAAAACGCCGCAGATCAAAACCTTTTGGCATTGATAGAACAGACGAAGCAACTCCGCGTCTGAATGACGAAATATCGCCGGATACGGCCAGGATGACAAACGAGCCGAAAGTCATATATCCAAGCCCTCCGGCCTGAATCAGAATCAGAATAATTAATTGTCCGAAAAAAGAATAATCTCCCCCAGTGCTGACCGTACATAGTCCGGTAGTGGAAACCGCCGACACGGCTGTGAACAAATGGTCCAGCCAACTGGCTGAACTTCCTTGTCGCCAGCTCCAGGGCAACAGCAGTAGACCGGTGCCCAACAGAATATACAGGGTATAGCCTGCCGGAACAATTTTTCCCGGTTCTTTCCAGTCAATCTTCTTTACCTTCTGCCATAACTTAGTTAACATGACAATAAACCTCCGTGACACAAATCAAAATAACTGATCGTGCCAATAAAATTGCGGAGTGAAAATGTCCGATCGGTAGGCCGGTTCGGGCAGGATCACTCTTCCAAATGCCGACGAGGTTAGCTGACGGGCTTGACTGTGGAAGTAGTCCTGTGAACCTGTCACCAGGTCCCATGCGCCCCGTCTGTCAAACAAAACATCCGACAGGAATCCGGGTCCCCCGCATCATTCTTTCCTTGGAATGATCTAGGCTGTGAAATATTTACAATACCATGCGAAAGCATTTTTGTCAAATGGCATCCTGCCCCTCGCATAGCCTGAATAATTCATAAATTAATTTCAATGGCTTCTTTGCCGCATTAAGTGAAAGACCGCCATCGCAAGAAATATATCCTTATAATAAACAAGTTGCATACACGCAGTTGACATTTATCCCTTTGATAAGTGCAAACTTAAACCCCAAAGGAGAACGCAATGGAACTGATGTCCGTCATCAGAAAAGCCGCGGCCGGTGAAGCTCTTGATCAGGAAGAAAAAGACTTCCTCGCTTCTTACCAGCCGCAAGATCCCCCGAAGGATCAGCGCGACGGCGAGCAGAAACGCAACCGCGAGCTGGCCGCCAAAAACCGGGAACTGACCGCGTCCATCACCGAACTGAACGCCAAAATCGAAGAACTCGAGGCTCGTTCCGAACCCGGCGACTCCATCCCCCGCAATGAGTACCGCCGCGAAATCAACCAGTTGAAGAAAAATCTCAAACTCATGGCCGAAGAACGCGACCTCCACCGCGGCGAACTTGAAAAAATCCGTTTCCGGGAGCAGGTCTCGAAAATCGCCGGCAAATTCAGCTTCAAAGACCCCGAATACCTCGAATACCTGATCGGTAAAAATGAACTCGAACTCGACGATCAGGAACAGGTCAACGCCTTCATGGGCCGCATCCGCGAGGAGATGCCGCGCCATTTCAAGGTCGACCTCCACCCCGGCGGCGGCAGCGCCCCCGGATACGACCATCACGCCGATTTCAACAACGCCCAACAGTCCGGCGACGTCATGCAGATGCTCTGCCACGCCCCGGAAGTCAGAAACTAACCCCAAAAGGAACACAACATGACTCTCTACACCTACAGTTTTCAGGAAAAACGCCGCGATCTCTCCGACATCCTCTCCACCGTGATCAAGAATGAACCCCGTTTCATCTCCTGCTTCAAGCGCGTGGCCGATGCCTCCCAGCAGAAACACGAATGGCTCGAAGACCAGATCGCCGGACGCTCCATCACCGTCGTTTCCATCGAGAACAACGTCGTCACCCTCTCCGCCGCCGACGCCGCCAAGCTCAAGGTCGGCACGCTTCTGGTCATCAAAAACGATTCCGCCCTGTTCCGCGTCAACGCGGTCGGCGCGTCCAACACCTTCACCCTGGGCAAAGTAGCCGCCAACGGCTCGGAAACCGCCGCTCCGGCCGCCGCCGACGTCATGAACATCGTCAGCACTCCGATCGCCGAAGGCAGCGCCACCGGCGAGGGCGAAGAAACCTCGCACCTCTCCGACACCGCCTACAACTGCACCCAGATTTTCCGCAAAGACATCATCATCACCGGTTCGGCCCTGGCGATCAGCGTGGCCGGCAATGTCGACAATCAGTTGAACCGCCAGACCAATTTCGCCCTCGGCGAGCTTTCCCGTGACCTGAACCGCGTAGCGCTGTTCGGCCGCCGCGCCGAAAACGCCGCCAACAGCCGCGGTGAAATCGGCGGTCTCTACTTCTTCACCGCCGACAGCGACCTGAAAATCAACGCCAACGGCGGTATCATCGACAGTTTCATGATCAACGACGGCGCCCAGGCGGTCCTCGGCGAAGGCGGCGTACCCACCCAGATCCTCTGTTCCCCCGGCCAGGCCCGTGTTCTTTCCAATGAATACAAGGAACGCCTTCAGATCGTCCGTTCCGACGACGCCCGCGGCGCTTATGTCGCCGTCATCATCAACGAAAGCAACGGCAGCACCATGACCATCATGGCCGATCCGGACGTGCCGGACACCGAAGCGTGGGTGAACGATATCAACGGTTTCGGACTCTCGAACCTGCATGGGCGCGCCATCAGCGACCAGGATTCCACCCCGAAGGGCTTCGACGGCGTCAAACGCATGGCCCTCGGCGAACTGACGTTGGAATTCAAGAACGCTCACCAACGCCTCTGTCGCATTTACGGGCTCAAGCCCAGTGCCCAGGCTCTGGCGGCTCTCCGCAGCGCCGAGTAATTCCGCACACCACTCATCCCCCTGTCCGCAGGGGGATTTTTTTCATCATGAGGAAACGACTATGATCACTCTCACAGACGCCGATTCGTTCTTCGCCAATCATCTGGACGGCGCCAAATGGCAGGCGCTCGACGAAGACATCCGCAGCGCCGCCCTGCAGACCGCCGCCCGCGACGTCGCCGCCCGGCTCGGGCGCGAATCAATTGATCCCGCCCGCATTTTCCAGACCTACGCGGTTTGCGAACAGGCCCTGTTCCTGGCCACCGATGAAACCGGCAGGCGTGAACTGCTCGTCGAATCCGAACAAGTCGACGGGTTCGGCAGCAGGACATACCGTCATCCGGCCCGGGCGGAAGCGGGCTGGTCGCCGCGCGCCCTGCGTTTTATCGAATGCGAATTGAACCTTTTTCCCCGCATCGGCCGCGGCTGATGTATTCCGGTCCGGACACGCGGCTAACGCGGCGTCCGGCCTTTCAATTTATTTCTCTTATTTTGTATTGTCCGGTTTTCATTTCTGCAAAATGGCTGTAAATTATTAGCTTGAACTGCTGAAGGACCATCATGATCAAACCGGCCGGGGACATTCGCAAACTTAATGACCGTTTTTTTGACGAAACGGAACGTGACGCCGTCGAAATTCCGCTGGAGGAATTCATGGAGGAATACGAAAGCGCCGAGGAATACGAAAGCGCCGGCTACCGGGAGGTCGGCGAAATCACCGACATTCCCGATATCGTCACCCCCGTCCGTGACTTTTTCGCTGAAGACGGTCCCCTGGCCAAATCCGCCCTCGACGGCGGCCGCCCCTACGAACACCGTCCCCAGCAGACCGACATGGCGATCAATACCGCCATGGCCCTGCAAGGCCGTTACAATCTGTGCGTCGAAGCCCCGACCGGCGTCGGCAAAAGCTTTGCCTATCTGCTCCCGGCCATTCATTACGCCAAAACCCAGATCTGCCCGGTGGTTATCTCCACCGAAACCATCAATCTGCAGGAACAGTTGATCGAAAAAGACATCCCGTTCCTGCGCGAAGTCACCGGCATCGATTTCAAGGCCGCCCTCGCCAAAGGGCGCAGCAACTACCTCTGCCAGCGGCGTCTGCATATGGCGTCCGCCGAACACCAGGACCAGCTCCTGCCGATGGCCTCGCTGGCGCTCGACCTCGAACGCCTCGGCAACTGGCTGGAAAAAGGGGGTTCCGGCGACCGCGACGACGTTAATTTCCGTTTCGACCCCGTCGCTTGGGGGTATTGCTGCTGCGAGGCCGGAAACTGCCAGGGCAACAAATGTCCGTACTTCCGCAGTTGCTTCTATTGGAAAGCGCGGTTGAGCTGGGAAAAGGCCGACATCATCGTCACCAACCACGCGATGTTTTTCACCGACCTGAAAATGAAGCAGGACGTAAACCTCGAAATGACCCTGCTTCCCAAATGGAGCGCAATCATCATCGACGAGGCCCACACGCTGGAGGACAGCGCCGCCTCGCACCTCGGGTTGCGGGTTTCCGGCCTCGGACTGATGAGCTTCCTGAACCGTCTGTTCAACCCCGACAACGGGCGCGGCCTCCTGCTCCGCAAGGGCGAAGAAGCGATGAACCTGCGCCGGATCATCGCCGAACTCAAGCCGCAGGTCGGCGCGTTCTTCGCCCTGTTTGAAAACATGCTGGCCCAGAAAAACGATACCGTCTATCGCCTCCATACCCCGAAAATGGTCCCGAACCTCCTCGCCGCCGGACTCGGACGTCTCCGCAACGCCCTCGCCTCCTACGCGGAACTACAGGAAGACGACAAGAATTTCAAGACCGAACTTGAGGCTCAGGTCGGGCGTATCGACGCTTTCATCGACGGAATTGACGCTTTCATCGACATGAGCCTGCCCGAACATGTCTATTGGATCGAGGAAGAAAAAGGAAGCGTCACTCTGCAGGGTGCCCCGCTCAATATTCCCGAAATCCTCGAAAAAATTCTTTTTCACAAGAGATATCCGGTAATCCTGACCAGCGCCACCCTCACGGTCCGCAAAAGTTTTGATTATTTCCGTTCGCGCACCGGCTTCGTCAATGGTACGGAACTACGCCTTGATTCGCCGTTCTCGCCGGATCAGGTGCGGCTTTACATCCCCCGCGGCATGCCCGAGCCGAACGATGAAGAATACAAAAACGCGCTGGTCCAGCAGATCCCGCGTTTTCTCGATGTGACCCACGGCAAGGCGTTCGTGCTGTTCACCAGCTACCAACTCCTGCGTCATTGCACGGAAAAGCTCCGCGATTACTTCGATGAAAGAAATATTACCCTGTTCTCCCAGGGCGACATGAACCGCAGTCTGATGCTCCGCGAATTCAAAAATGACATTGATTCGGTCATTTTCGGCACCGACAGCTTCTGGACCGGCGTCGATGTCCCTGGCGAAGCCCTCAGCAACGTCATCATGACCAAATTTCCGTTCGCGGTGCCCTCCCATCCGCTGATCGCCGCCCGTTGCGAACGCATCGAAAAATCCGGCAAAAGCGCGTTCATGGAATACAGCCTGCCGGAAGCCGTCCTGAAATTCCGTCAGGGCATCGGCCGGTTGATCCGCAGCAAAGACGATACGGGAATCATCGTCATCCTCGACCGCCGCGTCATCTCCAAGCGCTACGGACAGATGTTCATCGAGTCCCTGCCCCCCTACCCCGTCGAATACGTCAATTAATAACGGATTGCGGAGTCTTCCCGCATTTTCTCCGGGTGATGGTTATTTTTCATATTTTTTCAGAGATTTTTTTTGAGATTTGATATTGACAAAACCGCGTTCCGGCAATATAATTTACTATAGATTCTGAAATGATTTCAGAAATATTGGATTGATTTTACAATGGTGTGTATTTATGAAAATCAGCAAGATTAACGATATCGCCTTGAAAGCGGGGGTTTCCCCGAGCACCGTCTCGCGGGTATTCAACAACCGCCCTTACGTCAAGGAGGAGATCCGGCGGCATGTCCTCAATATCGCTGTCGAAATGGATTATTCGCCGAAAGCCACGGCGCGGCGCGACACCATATCCGTCATCGTCAACGACTGGGAAAACGTCATGGAAAACAGTTATGCCTATTCCATGATCAGCAGTTTTTATGCGGTGGCGGGCAAGCTCAATCTGCACCTCGAAATCGTGTCGCTGGACGAAATCGACCGAATTTATCAGAATTTTTCCAAGGCCGTCATTGCCATGACCTCTGACGCAGAAAATGAAGCACTTCGAAA
>CALABZ010000039.1 GCA_937888615.1 uncultured Lentisphaeria bacterium
GCGGTGCCTTGATAATCTTTCAGCGCTTCCCGGACCTGCAACGCCTCGGCATAATCGGCCACCAGCGGCTTGTCGCAATAAATATGCTTGCCGTGCTTCATGGCCGACAGCAACGCTTCAAGATGGCTGCCGTTCGGGGTGCAGATATCGACGATATCGATCTCCGGGTTTTCGGTGATTTCGCGGAAGTCGGTCACAGCTTTCAGTGCGCCGACCTGGGCCCGGCCCTTTTCCGCCGTAGCCTCGCGCGACGTGCAGACATGGGTGATCTGCGACTTGAACTCCGTTTGATCGTAGAACAACGGAATATTCAGATGTCCGTAAGCATGAACCTTGCCGATAAATCCGAATCCGACCATGCCGACCTTGTAAACCTTCATCTTTTCATACCTCGTTTCTTCTTCAATTCCTGCAGTCCCGCATGTACATGGGGGGTACTTTCAGCGGCCACAGCCTGCTTTTTCACCGTTTTTTTCTTCTTTACACCGGTGGTACATTCAAGCACCATCACCGACATCGCCGGCACCGTTACCCGGCCCCGCGCGCAATATCCGTCCACTTCTTCCAGGTCATGATCACGTCCCAGCAGTAATACTCCGGCCACGGAATATCCCTCCGGCAACTGAAGCGCGAATTCCTGCTTGCGGCGGCCGCTGTTGACCAGCAAAACGGTTCCCAGTCCGTCTCCGGCGGCGGCCAGCGCCAGCACTTTCGATCCGGCCTCCGATGAACAATACACCTGGTTGCCGAGTTTGTAAAGTTCGTTGAACGCCTTGAAGGCGTAATATGTTTTCGTCAGCCGCATACTCGGGAAATAATACAACCCGCAGTAACTCCGGCTGGGCAGGGCGTCATAATACATGGCCTTATCCACCACCGAATTCTGCATACGGCAGAACGCCCCCGCCACAAACACGGCTCCGGGTATTTCCTTCAACGCATCAAACACATATTTTTCTTTGTGGTTGATATAATTCCATTCGTTAAAAATGTTCTCTACATGATCCAGACCGTATTCACGCAGTTTGGCCGTCACGTATTCGGCGTGGGCGATCAACTGGTCCAGGTCCGCCGTATAAAGATGCCACGAGAAAAAATCCAGCGGAATTCCATTCGCCGTCACGAATTTCAGGAACTCCTCGTACCAGGTGACGAAACTTTTGTAAAAGTCACTGCATTTCTCGTCGGTAATGGCATAGAAGCCGCAACTGGCGTAACCGCCGAACTTCAACGCCGGAAATTCCTTTTTCAGATAGACCGCCGCAGTCCGGTAAAGTTCGAAAAACTCCTCGCGGGTGCCGGTCCACATCGGCGGATTTTCCGGTTCGTTCCAGATTTCCCAGTATTCGATCCCGTAATGGAACCCATCCGCCCAGCCTTCGTTGTAGTGACGAATAATCCCGGCGCAAATACGCGCCCATTTGCCGAAGTCCTTCGGCGGATGAATCCGATACGCCTTGATCCGCCAGTAATTTTCGATCGTCACCCCCAGCCGGTAAAAGATTTGACAGCCGGAGGCCGTCAACCCTTTCAGATAAGCATCGGTAAAGGCAAAGTCGTAAGACGCCGGGTTCTCCGGGTCCGCCTCGAAGTCCGGAAAAATATTCGGCACATCGATAAAATGCGTCCCGCCATACGCCCCCGCCGTATCATGAGTCCGAACATACGGAATGCCCGCCTCGCTGAACGCGGGCAGGGCATCCCCATAAGTGACCGGGCTGTTATTGACTCCGTGCAGCGGCTTGATCTTGCCAATAATTCTGCTGAAATCAACCGACAGATTTTTCATATCTTACCCCAGTAATTCTTTTTCGGTTTCGGCAATGGCTTCTTCGATCATATCCATGCCGCGCACCGCCACGTCGTCGGGCATTACGATCGGCGGGCTCATCCGCAGGATATGGCCGGCGGGAATCCACGCGAGGCCCTTGCGGAACGCCTTCTGATAAACCATCTTGCCGGCTTCGTCAAACGGCTCTTTCGTGGCTTTGTCCTTGACCAGCTCCACGCCCATCAGACAGCCTTTAACACGGCAGTCGCCGACGATCTTGTACTTGGAGGTCCAGTCCGCCATCCGTTTTTCGAACATCGCGCCAAGCTCCGTCGCATGTTCCAGCAAACCTTCTTCCTCAATGACTTCGAAACAGGCCAGAGCCGCCGCGCAAGCCATCGGGTTGCCGCCGTAACTGGTCGAAGCGCTGATCTTGTCCACCGCGTCCGCATAAGGCGTACGCACCGCCATCGCCGTCACCGGGAACCCGTTGCCGAAGCCTTTGCCCAGCGTCACCACGTCCGGCAGTACATCCCAATGTTCCATGCAGAGGTATTTGCCGGTACGGCCCATGCTGGTCAATACTTCGTCGGCGAAAAGCAGGATGCCGCGCTCATCAAGGAACTTCCGCAGTTTCGGGAAGAAATCGTCCGGCGGCATGATGCTCCCGCCCCATCCCTGAATCGGTTCCAACACAAACGCCGCCACCTGTCCGGTGGTGCTTTCCTTGATGAATTTGTCGTAAAATTCAAGGTATTTCTCGGTATCCAGCGTACCGTCCTCGCGGGTCCACCACGGTCGATAAGAGTCGGGACGCGGCACCATGTAAAAGCCCGGCGAACGGGTCGGACCGCTGAATTTGGTCATACGGGCCAGACTGATCGCATGACCGCTTTTGCCGTGGAAATCCATAAAACAACTGATGAATTCATGTTTGCCGGTCGCGGCGCGACAGGTCCGCAGTCCGGCTTCGACCGCGGTGGTGCCGCTGTCGTAAAGCTGGAACGATTTCAGGTCGCCCGGCAGGCAGGCGGCCATTTTTTCAAGCAGCCTCACCTTGATTTCGGAAGTGAAGTCGTGGGCGTTCATCAGACGCTTGGCATAACAGGCCACGGCTTCGGAGACTTTCGGATGACAATGTCCGAGGGTCGTCACATAAATACCGCTTGAGAAGTCAATGAACTGGTTGCCGTCCACGTCCTCCAGCATGCACCCCTGCCCGCGCTCGAAAGCCACCGGGAACAACTTTACCTGACCGGACAGCCCGCGATAATGTTTGGCGGCGCGCGCATGCAGTTCTTTGCTCTTCGGTCCCGGAATTTCCTCCGTCACCAAGTGTGGATAGTAGTTCAAATCGAGTTTATAAGGTTCTGGATTGTAGCGACCCATTTTCAGACTCCTTGTGCTGTGGGTTAATATGGTCCTTTTCTATTAATAATTTTACCTCCGGCTAAAGAAAAAACAATATTTTTTCAAATTAAATATTGACTTTTTAACATTTTGATGTTATTTTTTAACATATGAACGCACGACAAAGTGAAATTTTAAAACGATTGCGGGAGCTCGGACGGGTTGAATTCGATTCCGAAGCGGCCTATTTCGGCGTTACCCCGATGACGGTCCGACGCGACTTGCGCATCCTGGCCGAAGCGGGCAAAGTACTGCTGACCCGCAAAGGCGCGGTGCCGCGTTCCGAAATCTACGAAAAAGGCGCCGTGTCACAGCCGACGCCGGAGAAAAACGCCATCGCCCGCCGCGCCTGGCAGCTCCTGCAGGAAACCCCGAACGTAAAAAGCGTCATGTTGAGTACCGGCAGTACCACCCTGGCTTTCGCCAAACTGTTGGCGCGCGAGAATCCGGTGCTGTCGGTGCTGACGAATTCGATCCCGATTGCTTCGGCGTTGTTCCAGACCCGGGTCAAGGTCATGCTGACCGGGGGCGAACTCCGCAGCAACTCTCTCGACCTGGTGGGCCCCGCCGCCGAACAGTTTCTGAACGACTATCATGTGGACATGCTGTTCACCGGTTGCGACGGCGCCGATGCCGCGCAGGGTTTCTATACCGCCGACCTGAATCTGGCCAACCTCGAAAATCAATCGGTCAAAATCTCCGATCACGTCGTAATCCTCTGTGCCTCGGAGAAATTCAACCGCAAAGCCCTGGTGAAATTCGCCGGTCTTCACGATGTAGACTATGTGATCAGCGACGCCGGACTCGGCCAGGCCGAACAAAACATGCTCACCGCCCGCGGCGTCGGCATCCTGACCCCCTGAAAAACCTTGCGTCAAAAGCAGGTCCAAGCCGATGAAACACGGCGCTGGATTTCGCCGTCAACGGGCTCGGATATCGGTTTTCAGAATGCGCCTGTCTTTGTCGACTTCACCGGAAACACGGATCGCGGCCGGAATACCGGGATACAAAGTCTTCAGGTAACGCAAGTCGTTGACGCCATTTTCCAGCTTGAAATAGCCGAGGCCTGTTTCGGGGTTGATGATTTCCACGCCGACCGGTTCGGGATTGTCCAGAACAACCGTCGAGGGCAGTTCCGGCAGCACAGCGCCGGTCAGGTCGAAATCGCGCAATTCCTCGAAAACGATATTGCGAAAACCAACTTTGCCGGTCGTCCCGGAGACCAACAGCCGTACATCCACCTTGTTGTTGTACGGCGTCACAGTGCGCTCGAAATATTTCCATTCTCCGCCGGTGGGCGACGCCCAGTGACGGAAATACGGATTTTTGCTGTACGCTTCAGTAATTTCGAAGCCGTTCAACGGAAAGGATATGCCTTCGGTATTGATCTCCATCCGAATCCGGTATTTCTGCTTCGGCGTCACCGCCACGGTCTGCTTGTAAGTGAACGTTTCGCGTTCGCCGCGCCCATTCAGGTCGAACAGGAATCCATTCGTGATTTCCTGCAAAACGGTGTTGTCGCCAGGTCTTTTCAACGGAATGTCTTTGGTTTTGCCGGTAAGCTCAACACCGCCCAAAATCCATTGTCCATCCAGCCGCCCTTTGGCTTCACCGGGCGGGGCCGGAACCACGATGCCGTCCGCCGACGCTTTTCCGGGAAAAATATTGGTATTGCCAAGCTCGTGTCCGGAAGCGTCGGGCAACGAAACGCCGGAACCGGAGTCAAGCCGTTTATTGACGGCGGTTATCGCCTGCCAGTAACGCGGGCCCGGTTCGCGAAGGGCGTATTCGCTGGGACGGAAACTCCGTTCGATGATTTTCGGCGACTTGGAGAACAGGCTTTCGCCGTAGTAAAGCCAGTAGCCGTCGCATTTTTCGGTCAGTTCCAGAATTTTGGCGGCAAGACCTTCAGCGTTATAGGCACTCACGGTCAGGCCGCCGACCAGCAGGACCGGCAACTGTTTCGAACGAATATTTTCCAGGCATGCGGCGGAACGTGCGGACCAGCCGCCGAAATACTCCGTTTCCGAA
>CALABZ010000040.1 GCA_937888615.1 uncultured Lentisphaeria bacterium
AAAAAAACAGCGGGAAATACGATGTTTTATAAAAGGTTTGCGCCGCCAAAAACCCGGGGTGGCGATTTGATCTTCACATTCATTTATGCGGTCTTCTAAAAAATATATTCCGCGCCGCATCCCGTCGGCATCAGCGGCTGCAAGAATTATTTCATTTTGAGAGATTGCAAGCTCATATTCCTCCCGTGACAAACCCGGAACAAATCTCAGTATCATTGGCAGACCATTTGCCTTTTCCTTTATTCCTTTGGCTTTTAATACACGCCGCAATGACGTAAGCATTGTGTCCATATGGGCAAAATCCGATTTTATTTGCAAAGCTACCGAACAATTTTTCAATTTGTTTTTGAAAAAATAAGCTTGCGGCTGTTTTAAATCGTTTATAAAATTACGATATGCCAAGTCCGGTTGAGGAATTTGAGAATAAGCATCAAAATCTGTTTTGAGCATTTTAAGGTTTTCCCCAATCAAGTTATTATGCATTTTACATCAACAGGCAACCGTACTTCCGGAGAAGCGCCCGGGGTATAAATAAAAGAGGTCAATTTACCCTTAAAAAACAAATCTTTAACGCCATTGCGGCAGTTTTTGTTTATTCGCCAATAAACAGTGTTATCAGGAGCATCAAATTCCAGCCCGATAAGCGTATTGATAAATAGTGCAATCGGCCCGATTCCGCTCCAGCCGACAAAATCAGGACGTACGCAAGGAGCATCTTCGCGGTCACTTGGTTTCATAAATTCAGGACTGTAGCATTCCCAAATCGTATTCGGGGTATATTTCATAAAGGTTTGAGCCATCGCGTCTATATGTTTCAACGCGAGTTCACGCGCGAGTTCAAATTTGCCGTATTTTTTTAGACCTTCAATTATCATGTAATTAGTGGGAGCCCATACTCCGCCACGCCAATACATGCCGTTTGCACAATAATTCGGGTCATCACGGGAGATTGACGGAATCGGATGAGCGGTATAGAATTCTTCAGGATTAAGCAAGTGCTTTTCGAGCGCATTGGCTTGTTCCGGCGATGCGGCTCCGGAAATCAAAGTCCAAAAAGCCGCAATGCTTTTACACGGAACAAAGCAATGCGGCAAATTCTTATCGGCATAATAGCCGCCACGTGCGAACACATCATAATAGAATCCGGTCTTTTCATTCCAATGATATCTATTTATCAAATGTTTAAGCGTAGTTGCTTCTCCAGAGAAAAAGTCTCTTTTATTATCAAGCCCAAGTTTTCCGGCGATTTTACTCAAGCAATCAGCACTCAACAGCTGCTGACAAATAAGATCGACATGACAAATATCGCTGCCCTGCAAATGAACGGACTGCCAGCCGCCGCGCGGGGAATTATCCATTCCACTTGAACCGGGGTCTTCAAAATAATAAAGTCCGGTATATTCCCGACGACGGTTACTTTTTATCCATAAATAATATTTTTCAAGAATGGGAAATATTCGTTCAAAACGTGATGCGTCACCGCTGAAGCGGTAATATTCCCACTCCACCCAGGCGAACAGCGGTGGGTTTATGCGTTCGCCAAACGCCGGAGAACCATTTTCGATTATGTACGCCATACTCATAAAACCATCTTCACGCTGGAGCGAATAAAGATTGTCCAGGTTGTTCATGGGAGAAATCGTACCATTTGAATAAAATGCGTAAAATGCCATGAAACATGAGTCCCATTGCCAGATCTTACCGATGCCCGGCATACAGCACATTTGAGTTTTCCAGCCGCCCTTTTCCGGACGTTCGATATTTTTCAATGCCAGATTCCAAGCCGCATCATACAGTTCAGAAAATTCCGGTTTGTCATCATAAAAAGGTTTTATCATAAGGGCATTCCTCGGAGTTCCGCAAGCAGGCATTTTTGAGTATGCTTAAAGCCGTTATAAAGTATAAACGATTCAGCATATGGCGTGAAAATATTCTTTTCAAAACCCCGGAACCGGGCTCTGATCGTAGCGCCCTCAACTAAGTGGTCATCAGCATTCTGACTTTTATAGCAGCGCAACATTTTCATTTTTGCGTCAAAAGTCGAAGATATATCGACCCATACCGTCGGCGCAAAATGACGGCATTGTCCGGAGACTGAACACTCGCAGAAATATAATAACGGGGGATTTTCCTCATTCCGCAAGGCTTTTCTGACGGCTTCGCAAACGGCGGAATGATCGGGATGATTATCCGCACACCAAAGAGTAAAAATCGCGACCGGCCTGAGTTCCTTAAGCACAGCTTTGATTTTTGCGCAGGTTTTCCGGTCAGCATAAACTTCCTGGTCGATATAGTCTAGAAAAGTGACTTCAGCGCCAATGACCGCGGCGGCTGAACGTTTTTCTTTTTCACGCATTGCGGCATGGGCTGCCATGGCTTTTTCATCGGTTTGCCTGACCGAGCCTTTGGTGGCACATATCACATGAATCTTAAATTTATCCGCAAGTAAGGCTGCCGTTCCGCCCATGGCACAGGTAAAATCATCCGGGTGTGCTCCAACGAAAACGATATTTTCCATTATTTCCTTCCCGTATTATTCGTCGTGTTCAAATTCAAAATTCCAAGTTATAACCGGCTACTGAGTAGTCTGCGGAACAACATAATTTTATGAGATTCCCGTCACTATTTAGTTTTCAGTAATCGTTGCGGACCATCCGATAAAAATACCGGACTTTTCGCATCTGATTCAAAGTAGATATCTTGTGTATATGTACCAGGCAACTTTGATTGATTGATTTCTATTTTTGAAATTTTTTCAGTATGCGGTAGAATTAATGGAGCCATCCCTGTTATCGTTACACCAGGGGTGTCATTGACCTTGACAATGGCAGATTCTCCTTTATCCGTCTTAATTCGCAATGTACCGTTGATCGGTGAAGCATAAACCGTAAAAGGGAATCCAAATAAATACGCTCTTTGCGGAGTGGTAGCGATACCGATATGCTTACTATGAATTTTCACCTCATACCACGCCAGACCGGCGTCACCTCCGGTTATGGCTAAAACCCCAATTCCGGTCTGTGGAAGCGCTACCGAAAAATCAGCTTGTGTCCCCTGGGCAAGAATTCCGTGGCGCAATATTTTCTTATTGCTATCCAGTATTTTGTATTGTACTGAAATGGAACGTCTTGCGTTATGGGCGATTTCGAACCGAATGCCTCTGCCGGCAATCCCGTAGAAATATATAATTTGCCGTTCTCTCATTATTAACATTTTAGGTTCACCGGAACCATTGCCCGCGGGAATGAGGTGTGGTATTTCAATATCATCTGTATCTAAACCAGCGGTAATGGGTTCTAATGGTAATCTCTCTGCCCGGGCTGTAGTCTTCTCTTTTATATCGGCCATTAATGCCCAATTAGCCTTGCCATATGCTTGCCAGTATTTTTCAGGAGTTTGTCCTGAAGGTAAATGGTATACCTCGTCCGAGCTTGCCAGCTTGGAGCCGGGTTTGGCGAGCATTGAAAATTCCCATGTCGAATATCCGTCGCCCATACACGCCGCGTGATAAATATGAGAAGACAATGCCGATTCCGGCGGGTAAGCGTTAATTCGAAACCAGCTTATCGCTAAATTATTGGAATTAAGTTTTTTGGTCAGAGCAACAGCATCAGTGGTTGCTTTCGAGTAGCCGCAACCCGTATACAATGACCAGTTGTCGATAATTGCCGGCACTGAAGGCGTAGATAATTCTCTCATAAATGCCCGATATAGGATTTCATCATATCCCGGCATCATTCCTAAATGAAGTTTAGGATTAATAGCATGGATTTCTTTCCGAAATTGCACGACAATATCACATAATTTCTGCTCGATCCATTCATTGTATTGCTTTTCCATATTAAGACCGACCAGAAATTTATGACGCTCACTCAGCGGAACATTTGACGTTATTTTATGTGAACTGGCAAATTCGGTCCATGTTTTATCATCATATGGAATTTTAAAACGATAAAGCCCAAGCTCTTCCAGGTCAAGCTTCATGGCAACGATTGGAATTCTTTTGGAAACCTCTGCAAGAATGAAGGCGTTTTTTAGTATTCTACGCCACTCGTTATAATTAAGAAAATCGACTTGCTCCCAGCTCTTATGCGGAATAGGGTAAGTATAAACGGTGAAAACCATTTGATGTCGATTGATCTCATCTGCCAGTTTTTTGAGATTTTCTTCTATTGCCGGAACTGATTGTATTCCCATCCCGTTTATTTTTAAATCACATAAATTGAAACCTGCTTTCTGCATAGATATAAATAAATCTTTAAATTCGGCAACATCATCATGAGCCATATTATAATTACCATACATTGCCCGGATTTGCCGAGGAAGTTCAGCGGGGTTAAAATCTTTACCGCACAAAGTGATTGTTGCAGTAAAAAACGCCATAGATAAACACATGATTTGCTTAAACATACAGTATTCCTTTCGTCTTAAAAAACCGGAAAAATTTCATTGATACTAAAAATTTGATGATCTATTGCTTTTCCGCTGAAACGATTTTTTCAATTTTGACCGAATCCCAGAAAATATCTCCCTGAGGTTTGTCAACCATGAAATAGATATTCAAGTACGCCAAACCTTCCGGAGTCGTGAATTCAAACTTATATTCGGTCCATTTGTCTTTTCCGTTCTTGACCGGCTTCCAAAGATATCCGCCTTGGAGTGAAGACATCGTTTCCTGCTTGGCGTCGATAAATCGGACCCCATATTTGGCGTTGCCGCCCGTCAGCGTATTGCGGCTCCATACGGAGAGACGGTATTTCGTTTTCGGTTCGGCACGGAAAGCGGGGATATGCAGAATTGCATCCCAGTTCGAACCGTTGGATATCTGTTTAGCGCATGCTTTGCCCGCTTGCGGGTTGTCAAAGCAGGCTTCCGCATTCTTGTTCCATGCGAAACAAGTGTTATCCTTGTTCACTTGTTCAAAATCGAGATTGGCTATATTTGTCAGGACTGCATCTTCCGCGCCTGCAAAGCTCGCCGAAGCCAAAAGCAGTGCCGCCATCATGGCTTTTTTCATTTTTCATACTCCTCATTTTGTGGTTCGTCCGGGCTGATTTTTTTAGCTTGATTTCTATTTGTCTGGTTAAAATTAATCTTTTATGGAGATTGTTTCAACGAACAGGACTCCACATCCTATAATTGTTAATAGGTGAAGAGTCATAACCCGATACGTCAGCAGTCCTGAGCTCACCTGTATTTTCTTTTTTAATATGCCCGTCAATAAAAACGATGTTTGTGCCCTTATGACGATCCCACGGTAGTGTTTCAAACCACAAATCGCCACTTGGCATAGCGATGAAATAACCGGCTGATTGGCTGGTTCTATAGGCATCACAAACCATGACCATTTGAGCCGGATGTTTTACCTGACTGAGCTTGCAACTGTATGAGTACGGGGTCCCGCCATTGGAGAACGGAGTCGGCTTGGAGGTCCCGATCATACCTAAGCCCAGAACATTATAACCATAACTTATCAAATTAGCGTTGTCTGTGGTTACCCATCCAGCAACGTTTCGAGTGGCGTCAGAAGGGCAAAAGAATATTTTTTTTTGCATTTTATAATCATTAACAAGTTCCTGAGACCATATATAGACACCTGTTGTACCGTTCGCAATGGGAAATCGTTCATTATTGTCATCCACATAAAATAACACGGATTGGCCTATCTGTTTCAGGTTGGAGGCGCAACTTGTCTCTTTTGCTTTATTTCTGGCTTCATTCAAAGCCGGCAGCAACATGGACGCCAGGATGGCAATGATCGCGATCACAACCAATAATTCTATGAGCGTGAATAACTCCACTTTTTTCACTTTCTGTCTCATTTTCCGTTCTCCTTTTTAAGCTTGGTTTTGGCTGAATTTTTTAGCAATTTTATTTATTCCCTGTTTTTTAAGCCATCTTATATGGTTATAATCTTTTATGTCTTATTCAAAAAATTTATTTAATGAACTTTTGCCTTCAGATTATAAAACGTTATTTTTTCGAAATAGCCGGTTCGGCCGTGGTTTTTCCGATAATAAGTTTAGGGCGAACCAGTACCATTATATTTTCCACAGCATTATTGGAATCCAGAAGTTCGACCATCATCTGTGCCGCTTTTATGCAGATATCCTCAAGCCGGTCACAAATATAAGTCAATGGAACCATACGGTCTTCTCGAAGCAATATATTCGAAGCGCTGATCAAACTGACATCTTTGGGAATTTCCAGGCCGATTTTTTCAAACGCCCTTTCCAGCGCAACATGTTCCCCCTGACAAATACACGCGGTCGGAGGATCGTCAGTCTTAAATATCGCGGCAATATCTTTGCTGAAATCCGGCAACGTGGATTCGGGATAAAGCTCGCCGTCAACCCGCAACTTGGGGACAATTATTTCCCATGTTTTTTCGATAGCCAAACCAGATTCTTTCAGTTCATTGAACGCGTTAAGATTGGCCTCTCTAAGCGATTTTTTTTCCATCCCATGCGAGAAAAAAGCAATCTTCCGATGTCCGAGTCGTGAAAGGTGCGACATCATTTGATAAGTACGGTTGTAATTATCCAGCATTACCCAGCTGCAATCAAAATCGTGATTGAAATGCTGGAGGCCGATGCAGGGGAGATGGCGCATATACTGGTTCCAGAAATCGGTGGAAACATTGCCATGAAATACGATACCGGCAACATCCCCGTTTAACAGACAGGCCGGCGGTTCCCATTGTGGGGTTACGTGGGCGACAAGCAAATTGTAACGGTACGCGTTGAAGACTTTTGATAAACCGTTGAAAATAGGATGGAACGTATCCGGCATATAAAGCGTCTTTTCTGAAAAAGCAGTCGAAAATGATAAAAAAAGTACTTGTCGCTGTTTCGTATTACTTGAAATTACATGAGAACGATAGCCGGAACGTTCTTTTTCGTCGGTCACAAAAGTACCTGAACCGCGAACTTTTTTGATGAGCCCTTCGTTTTCAAGTTTTTCCAATGCCTTGCGAACAGTACTGCGGGAGATTTTATAATATCGCGCAAACTGGGTTTCGGAATTAATCTTTTGCTTTGGCAGAAGCTTCCGGGTGTAAATTTGGCGACGAAGGTTATATTCAAGTTCTTCGTAGGCGTTGTTGTAATTGAATTCGTTATCCATTTCTTATAAATGTTGTATTTAAATTGATTTTCATTCTATACATAAAATACAGCATTCTTTGATAAAAGTCAATAATTTATAGTAAATTAGCAAAGGTAAAGTTGTATTAAAGTTGTTTATACATATTGGTATTTGGGACAATGTTCTCGAATGGGCGAAAGCTCAATTTTTGGCGCAAAAGATTTTTCAAAGACCTGCCGACATGAATCAATGATCCTATTGATGATCACCTCGTGGGCATCAAGATCAAAGTTATTCGTCAGCAGAACCAGCGTGTCGCGTTGCCTTTGAGCCGGGTAATGAAATCAATTCCGTTTAAATTCCATTTGTAGAGCATTTCGTAGTCGCAGACAACCATACTGTCACAGTGCTTCAGCAACACGAAAAAGAGCGCCTTGAAGATTTCCGGATCACGATGTTGATTGGCATACGAAAGATTGGACTTG
>CALABZ010000041.1 GCA_937888615.1 uncultured Lentisphaeria bacterium
TCGCCAAGGTTCCGTATCTTTATATCGCTGACGGGCATCATCGCAGCGCCGCCGCTGCCCGTACCGCCGCCGAATGTGCTCCGCTCAACAAAAATCACAACGGCACGGAAGATTACAACTATTTTCTGGCGGTGACTTTCCCCGAGTCGCAGTTGAAGATTCTGCCCTACAACCGGGCTGTGAAAACCCTGAACGGGTTTGGCAAAAAAGAATTCTTCGACAAGATTTCCCTGCATTTTGAAATCCTGCCGACGCAGGAGCAGTCCCCGTCCAATCCGGGCGAGTTCTGCATGTATATCGATAAGCAATGGTATCTGGTCCGTCCAAAGTTCGATTCGGCCGCCCGCAGTGTGATCGGCCGCCTCGACGTCAGTGTACTTCAGGACGACATTCTCGCGCCGATCCTCGGCATCGACGATCCCCGTACCAGCAGGGAAATCGACTTCATCGGCGGCATTCGCGGCACCGGCGAACTGATCAAGCTGGTGGACAGCGGCAAATACGCGGTGGCGTTTTCCATGTACCCGACCACGCTGACGCAACTGATGGATATTGCGGACGCCGGAGAAATCATGCCGCCGAAATCGACCTGGTTCGAACCGAAACTGCGTGATGGCGTAGTCAGTCACAACTTTTAAGCGGTGGGGGTGTCAGGATGCCTTCGGATTTCATTCATCTCCATCTTCATACGCACTACAGCCTGCTCGACGGCGCTTGCACGGCAAGCGGTCTGGTTGATCTGGCCAAAGCCAATGACATGGATGCCGTCGCCATTACCGACCACGGCTTCATGGGCGGTACGCTTGATGTTTACAATACGTTTAAAAAGGCCAAACTCAACCCGATTATCGGTTGTGAGGCCTATGTCGCCCCCGGCAGTCGGACCGACCGGAATCCGGCGGTGCCGCACATTCGCGGCTACCACCTGATTCTTCTGGCCAAGGATATCACCGGTTATCACAGCCTCTGCAAGTTGATGGAGGAGGCTTACCGCAACGGCATGTACTACAAACCCCGTATCGACAAGGAGTTGCTGGGAAAGCACCATGACGGACTGATCTTGATGTCCGCCTGTATCGGGGGGGAAATTCCCGCCTCTATTCTGGAGGGGGACATGGACCGGGGCGAAAAGGTGATCAAGGAATATTGCGATATCGTGGGCCGGGATAACTTCTACCTCGAAGTTATGGACCATGGCATGGAGGAGGAGAAGAAGGTCAACCGGGCTCTGGTTGAGCTCTCGAAGAAATTCGAAATCCCGTTGATCGCCACCAACGACGTTCATTATATGCGCCGGGAACACGCCAAGGCGCATGAAATCATGCTCTGCATTCAGACCCAGTCCAAACTGAACGATCCGCGGCATATGAAATTCGACAGCGACGAGTTTTACTTCAAATCCCCGGACGAAATGAAAAAACTGTTCGCCGAAATTCCCGAGGCCGTGACCAATACCCGCGAAATCGCCGAGCGTTGCCATATCGAATTCCAATTCGCGCCGGACGTAAACCATTATCCGCGCTTTGAAGTGCAAAATTTCGACGGCACCAACTACGACTATCTGCGCAATATCTGCATGCAGAACCTGGACAAGCTTTATTCAGACCCCGATACCATGCCGGCCACCCGCGAGGAAATCATCAAGCGGATGGACTATGAACTCGGCGTGATCGAAAAAACCGGGTTCCTCGACTACTTCCTGGTGGTCGGTGACTTTATCCATTACGCGCGTTCGCAGCGCATTCCGGTAGGGCCGGGACGCGGCAGCGGCGCCGGCAGTCTGGTCGCTTACCTGACCCGGATCACCGATATCGAACCGCTGCGCTTCAATCTGCTGTTCGAACGTTTCCTGAACCCGGAGCGCGTCAGCCCTCCGGACTTCGATATCGACTTCTGCGAAAAACGCCGCGGTGAGGTGATCGAATACGTTCGCGGCAAATACGGTTATGACAGTGTCTGCCAGATCGGCACTTACGGCACGTTGAAGGCCAAGGCCGTGATCAAGGACGTGGCGCGGGTGCTTGACCAGCCGTTCGAGGTTGGCGACCGCATCACCAAGCTGATCCCGAACGATCCGAAAATGACGCTGGCCAAGGCCCGCGAAGTCAAGGAACTTCAGGATTTGATCAGCAACGATCCGATTGTCAAACAGATTTTTCAACACGCGGAAATCCTTGAGGGACAGAACCGGCAGATGGGCATTCATGCCGCCGGCGTGATCATCGGGGACCAACGCCTCGACAACCTGGTGCCGTTGGCCCGCGGCGCCGACAGCGAAGTCATTACCCAGTTCCCGGCGGTTCCCTGCGAAAGCCTCGGACTGCTGAAAATGGACTTCCTCGGCCTGCGCACCCTGACGATCATCCAGAACGCCTGCGATCTGATCAAAAAATCGCAGGGGATCGAAATCGATATTTCCAGAATCCCGCTCGACGACCGCAAAACCTATGACCTGCTGAATCGCGGCGACACTATTTCAGTGTTCCAGTTGGAATCCGGCGGCATGCAGAATCTCTGCCGCCAGTTCGGCGTGGAAACCATCGAACACATCATCGCTTTGATTGCGATTTACCGTCCGGGTCCGATGGAGTTCATCCCGGACTTTGTGGCCTGCAAGCGGGGCGTGAAGCCCGTGGAATACGACCATCCGAAGATGGAAAAAATCCTCAAGGAAACCTACGGGATCATGCTCTATCAGGAGCAGATCATGCAGGTGGTGCAGGAACTGGCTGGATTTACCCTCGGCGGCGCCGATATTCTCCGGCGCGCGATCGGCAAGAAAAAGGTCGATGTCCTCGAAGCCCAGAAAGTCAAATTCGTGGAAGGTTGCGCCAAGCATAACAACATTCCGGAAGACAAGGCCAACGCCATTTGGGAAAAGATCGGCAAATTCGCCGGATATGGATTCAATAAATCGCACAGTGCCGCTTATGCGTTCGTCGCTTATCAGACGGCCTGGCTGAAAGCCAATTACCCGGTGGAATTTATGGCCGCCGTGCTTACCAGTGAACTTTCAAACTCTGAGAAAATTGCTTTCATCATCACCGAATGTCGTGAAATGGGCATCCCGGTAATGCCGCCGGACATCAACAGCAGTGATATCGATTTTTCGGTGGACAAGGGCGCGATCCGGTTCGGTCTTGGCGCGATCAAAGGCGTGGGCGGCGCCGCCGCCGGCAAGATCATCGAATCCCGCACGGAAGACGGACCCTACAAGAATTTCAGTGATTTTTGTGAACGTTGCGGCAGTTCGGTCAATTCCCGAATGCTCGAGTACCTGATTCGGGCGGGGGCGTTCGATGAATTCAAGGTGCGCCGTTCCCAGCTTCTGGCGACTGCCGAGGAAACCATGAGATTCGCCCAGGCCAAGGCCAAAGACCGTTTGAGCGGGCAGGGGTCGCTCTTTGACATGCTCGATGACTCCGAACAGGAGGAAATGCTCTCGGTGGCGTTGCCGGATATCCCGGAATTCTCGCGCGAAGAAATGCTGCGCAGTGAAAAGGAACTCCTCGGATTCTACGTCAGCGGCCATCCGATGACCGACTACAGCGAACTTTCGCGCACGTTCTCCAGCGTCAAGATCGGACAACTTGAGGAGCTCGGCGACAACTGCGGCGTGCGATTGGCCACGTTCATCAAGACCTGCCAGTTCAAAATCAGCAAAAAAAATGGCAATGCCTATGTGATCCTTGAGCTCGAAGACGTGGCGGGGAGCAGTGTCGAATGCATGGTTTACGAACGTTGCCTGAACGATGTCAAGGCCGCCGGCATTCAGCTCCAGGCGGAAATGCCCGTTTTCATCGAGGCGCTTACCAGCAAACGTTCGGAGGAAGAACGAGTGAAGCTGATTGCCGAGAAAATTGTCCCGATCGATCAGGTTTATGGCGAATACACCTCCGAACTCCTGCTGCATGTCAGTGAAGAGGACGAAAAGGCCATCGAGAAAATCAAGCATTTGCACCGGGCTTGTTCAAATTCGCCCGGCGCCGCCCGGCTGGCGATCGGCATTCACTGTCAGAGCGGCGAATCGGTTTTCGTGGAAACCCGTTGCCAGGTCCGTATGTCTCCGGCATTGTTGACGGAATTCCGGGAATGCCTGGGCGATAAATCCTGCGTGGTCATTCCCCATAACCGTTTGCCGGAACCGCGCCGTCAGTACAACGGACCCAAGCGCGAAGCCATGCCGGCGGAAGCGGCGGGATGATCCTGTCGTTTCCACCCGCGGTCAGTAATTCCTGCCGGATTCTGGTACTCGGTACCATGCCGGGCGTG
The DNA here is from genome assembly GCA_937888615.1 of uncultured Lentisphaeria bacterium. Classification (GTDB taxonomy): domain Bacteria; phylum Verrucomicrobiota; class Lentisphaeria; order Victivallales; family Victivallaceae; genus UBA5239. The sequence goes on from CALABZ010000041.1 coordinate 4,273, forward strand.
GAGTCGCTGCGGCAGCAGCAGTATTATGCGCACCCCCGCAATGCTTTCTGGAAAATCATGGGGGAAATCTTCGAGTTCTCCCCGGCGCTTCCTTATCGGGAGCGTCTTGCCATTCTGAACCGGAATGGGATAGGGCTTTGGGATACAGTGAAATTCTGCGAGCGCGAGGGGAGTTTGGATTCCGATATTCGAAGCCCGGAATTCAATGATTTTGCCGCATTGTTTGCGGATTATCCGAATCTCCGCAAAGTTTGCCTGAACGGAAAAGGCGCGGAGAAATTTTTCCGTCTGTATCGGAAGCATCATGCATTTCCGGAGTTGGAAATCTCCGTCCTGCCCTCCACCAGCCCGGCCCACGCCGCCATGAACTATGCGCAAAAACTGGATTTATGGCGTCGAGCTTTGTTGTCTTAAGTTCAATGATTGAACAGGGCGCGGGAAACGTCGGTCGGCGTTACCGCGCCGACAATCCGCTCTTTTTCATCCTCGACGAAAATCATCCGGGTATTCATCTGTTTGGCTGAATGCAATACCTGGTTGAGCGGGTCATTTAGTTTTACCGTGGTGGTGGTCCGCATGCAGCCGGACACTTTTTTGTAATCCCACTGGTCGTCCGGGATATTATAAATGGCATCGTAAAGGCTGAAAAATCCTTCCCATTCACCGGCTTCGTTGATGACAGGCAGGCGCGATTTGCCGTTGGCGCGGCAGATCGCAAGGGCTTCATTCAAACTGATATTCGGCTTGATCGTAATCAGTTTTTCGGCGGGAATATAGATGTTGCGTATTTTCAGGTTGTTGAAATCCACGGCTTTGTCAAGCAGGTCGGCGGCGGCGGAATCGATGGTGCCGGCGGCTTCGCTGTCGCGCAGCAGCAGCCGGAAATCCTGACGCAGCAGATGCCCGGCCCGGGCGTTATCCGATTTCGATCCGGCAAAAATCCGGATGGTCAATGAGGTGAAGAGTGCCATGATCATGGCGCCCGGATACAGGATGATACCGAGACCCCAATAAAGCGGCGCGTAGAATATACAGCGTTTTTCCGGCGATTGACGGAACCAGTTTTTCGGGATGATTTCCGACAGCATCAGGAGCAGCGTAACGACAAGCGTAGAGCAGAGCAGCGAAAGGCTTCCGGTCATACCCCACTCTCCGAATAATTGATCGGTCAGGACCGACACGAGAACGGTGCAGATGTTGTTGCCGAACAGTGTGGTGGCCAGCATTAATTGCGGTTTGGCGATAATGTCTTCCAGAATTCTGGCGCCGGTCACGCCTTTGGCCGCCTCATGATGAATGCGCGGGCGGAGCAGCGAAATTACACCGATTTCGAAACCGGCAAAAAAGCTGTTCAGCAGCAGGACGATGAGGATGGCGATAATCAGGTTCATAAGGCATCCTCCACGTCTTCGGCCTGCGGTTTTTCCAGTTCGATAATGACTTGCGCCAGGCGATGGTGGAAAATCTTCTGGGCGGTCATTTTAAGCCCGTTCACGGTGATCGTGTCCCCGTGTTTCGGCAGGTGGTCGAGCATGTTGGTGAAAAGCCCGTTCAGGGTGACGGCGTCGATATCGTCCGGGATCTCAATGCCGGTGGCTTCCTGCAGCAGATGCAGGGGGAGCATTCCACCGGCGTGCCAGGTGGTGTCGGTCATTTGAATGATCTCGAATTCCGGTTGGGAATACGTACTGCGGATTTCCGCAACCAGCTCGGCGATGATGTCTTTCAGGGTAATCAGCCCGGAACAGCGCCCGAATTCATCGACGACCACGGCGGCGATCTGTTTTTCCCGGTACAAGGTGGCCAGCGCCTTGGACAGACTCGTCTGCTGGGGGATGTAGATCGAACGGAACATGCACGGTGAGTGCTGCCAGTCCTCTTGTTTTTCAGGCGGCATCAGATAGAATTCCTTGGCGGAAAAAAGGAATTCCATATCATCCATATCGTGATGGATTACCGGGTAGATTTCCCGTTTATAACGGCGAATGCGCTCCTTGACCTCGCGGGCGGAGTAGGACGTGCGGAGCATTTTGGTGCTGATCCGGCTGGTCATGATGGCCGCCACGCTGATTTCGCGCATTTCCATGGCAGACTCGAGCAGTTCCATTTCCGGCTTGGCGAACGCACCGGCCTGTTCGGCGATTTCCAGGAAGGAGTCGTATTCCTCGGCCGTCAGCGGCTGGGGTTTTTTCCGGCCGAGGCAATCAAGGATCAGGGCCGCGAATTTATCGATGCCGATGACAAGGGGCATCATGATTTTTTTCAGGTAGAAAATGGGGAGGGCCACGGCGTTTGAAAACTCGACGGCATGGGTGATTGCCGCGGTTTTCGGTGTGATTTCGCCGAAGATCAACAGCACGACCGTCGAAATCAACGTTGAAATAATCATCGTGACGACATAGCCGAACGGGAGGTGGTCCATCAGGCGGCTCAGCAGGATGGAGATAACGATATTGACGAACTGGTTGCCCATGATCAGAGTGGTCAATGTGGCGCGGTAATCGCCCAATAGTTTCAGGATCAATTGCTTGGCGCGGGTGTCCGGTGACTTCCTGTATTCAAGAATGCGGGCTCGGCTGAGCGAAAAAAGCGCCGTCTCGGAACCAGAAAAAAAAGCGGAACCGAGCAGAAATATCAACAGCACAAGTATTTGAATGGTAATTGCCAGAATCATCCGATAATATACACCTGGAAAATCAGGAAAGCAACTGAAAATCGAAAAATCAAGTTTTTTACGGTTTGAGCTTGATTTTACGGATTTATGCGGTAAACTAATAGACCATAACGATATAAGCAGGACGGCGATGAACTATATAGTCAAATTGAACGATACTGAATACGGGCCGGTCGATGACCTGACGCTGGCGAAATGGGTTGAGGAGGACCGGATTGTCGCCGATACCGAAATCCGTTCCGAAATGATCGAGGTCTGGTCAAAGGCTTCCGAAATGCCTTTCCTCGAAGAATCCCTGGCGGAACAGCGGGAACGGATGATCCGCGATGGCTTGATCGATCCCAATGCCCCGGAAGAGTCGGCATTTATGAGGCTGGTCCACGTTATCTGGGGCCGGAAAATCAACAAACCGTTTGAAATGGGATACAAACCGTGTTTTGCCAAATTCGGCAGCCGTTTCAATGCGTTCTGTTTTGACGGGCTGATCCTGTTGATTGTTTTCGTGTTGATTTGCGCGGGCGGTCTGCATTATGGAGTCAGCCGGGCCCGGATGACCACGGAGGAAGCCCCCCTGGCAAAGACCGATAATTTGAGAATTCGACTTGAATTGCAGAAAAAGGAACAACAGCAGAAGGCCGCCGCCAATAATACGGTCGGCAAGGAAAACATTGATCCCGATAACAATGAGGCACTGCTCCGGGAAAGTTTAGCCAAAGCCCGCAAGGCGCGCGAAAATGCCATGAACGACCTGCGCGACAAATTCGGTGAGGACTTTACCGAGTTCAAAAAAGGAAATTTCGAGGCGCAAACTCCGCCGACGGTCTATGCCGATCGTTCCGCCGGTTATCGGCGCGGTTATCTTTGGGTAAACACAGCCGACGGCAACAAGCGTTATATCTGTTTGAGCGCACAGGAAGGGCATGCCCTGTGGTTGGGGGCTGCCGACCTGAAACTGATTTTCACCCTCGCGGCAATGGCGTTCCTGCCGTTCCTGCTGCTGTATTATATCATTTCGTTCGGGTATTATGCCCAGACTCCGGGCATGTGGTTCTACGGGATTTTTATCTGTTGCCGGCATGAGGAGGAGACATACTTTTTCCGTGCTTTCTGTTATGCCTTGTTCATGTTCGCTCTCGGCATTTTGACACCGCTGTTTGTTCCAATATTCAAACGCGGGCCGCACGATATGCTTTGCGGGGTTTATGTGTACAATGTGGTGGCCGGTTCGTCGGATGGTCAATGACCCGGAAGCACCAGTTCGGCGATATCGGGCGCTACCTTGCGCAACAACCGCAGGGAGATAGCCAGCGCATCTTCGGCGGTGGTGCATCGCAACGCTTCCGCCACGGCAAGTTCCGCTTCGCGTTTGTCCAGCTTGCGAATTACCCGGCGAACGATTCCGAGTGATCCGGGACTCATGCTTAATTCGTTGATCCCCATTCCCACCAGCAATGGCGTATAAAGCGGATTACCGGCGATTTCGCCGCAAATGGCGGTTTCAATATTATTTTCACGTCCTGCCGCCACGGTCCGCTGGATCAGCTCCAGTACCGCCGGATGGGTTGGCTGGTAAAGGTAGGAAACCCGGTCGTTGGTACGGTCGATGGCGATGGTATACTGAATCAAGTCATTGGTGCCGAGACTGAAGAAATCAACCATCGAGGCCAATGAATAGGCAATCAGCGCAGCGGCCGGGACCTCAATCATGATTCCGGTCTTGATCTCGCGGTTGAACTCATAACCTTCTTTGGCGAGTTCCTTCATTAGTTCAGCTTCGAGCGCCTGTACTTCGTGGACTTCTTCGGTACAGGAAATCATGGGGTACATGACCCGGATATCCCCGTGGACCGAGGCCCGCAGGATGGCCCGCATCTGGGTACGGAAAATATCGGGACGCGACTTCAGGCACAGGCGGATGGCGCGTAGTCCCAGAAAAGGGTTAGCCTCGATGGTTGCGTCGATATGACTGTCGAGTTTGTCGCCGCCGATATCGAGCGTGCGTACCACCAGCGGGGCATTCGGCATACGCCGGGTCAGGTCGCGGTAAATCCGGTACTGCTCTTCCTCGGTCGGAAGGGTGTCCTTGTTCATGAACATGTATTCGGTACGGAAGAGCCCAACGCCGGAAGCGCCGGAATGGGTGATCTCATCCATTTCATCGGCGGACCCGAGATTGGCCAACAATCTGATCGGATGTCCGTCCGTGGTTTGCGCCGGCAGGTTTTTCTCGGCGGAGAGCTGAATTTCAAAATCGCGATTCTGCTCGATGCGTTTTTTGTACTGTGCGATGGTTTCGGGCAGGGGATTGATGATGATTTCGCCGAAGCCGCTGTCGATGATGACCATGGCTTCTCCGGCCTGACGGATCATTTCGTAGGCTTCGATCGGAAGCCCTACCAGGGCGGGGATCTGCATGGAACGCGCCAGAATCGCGGAGTGCGAAGTGGTACTGCCAGTGACCACCGCAATACCGAGGATCGTTTCGCGGTTGAACATGGCTGTTTCCGATGGGGTCAGGTCCAGGGCGATGACGATATGCGGTTC
>CALABZ010000042.1 GCA_937888615.1 uncultured Lentisphaeria bacterium
TGCCGTCAAAAACAATCAAACAGGATTCCGCAAAAAAATTAACGGAATCAGGTAAATATTATAGTTATGGATGTAAGAAAATTCAGCAGTAATTCGAGTTTTATGTGGGGGCTTCTGCTTATTTATTCCGGAATCATCTTTTTCATCAACATCCATACGGGGGGAATTTATTCAGCCCAGGAAGGGCGGGCCGCCATCGTCGCCCGCAACATGATCAACTCCGGCGATTACGCAAAAATCGAGATCAAGGGCGAACCGGAAAACGAAAAACCCATCTTCTGTTACTGGATGTACGCACTCTCCGGCAAAATATTCGGAGTCAACGAATTCAGCGTCCGGCTGCCGTCGGTGCTGGCGGCCCTCGTTTCAATCTTCTGCGCCGCTTATCTGGGAATGCGGATTTACGGACAGCCGACCGGGTATATTTCCGGTTATATTCTGGCGACGATGTTCGGCTTCGTCAATCTCGGGCGAATCGCCCGGATCGATATGGTACTGTGCGCTTTTTACGCCGTCGCCATGCTGCTGTTGTATGAGGGGTATTTCCGCAAGCGCAAGGGCAACGCGTGGCTGTATCTTTTTTATGTCGTGCTCGCCGTCGGCGTGGCCGTAAAGGGTCCGGTGTCGGTTTTTCTGGTAGGGTTGACGGTATTGATCCTGCTGATCATGGAATGGAATTTCAAGAAAACCATGACCATGCTCTGGGAGTTGAAACCGATTTCCGGTTCGCTGATCTGTCTGGCGATCTGTGTGCCGTGGCTGATTTTCGAAATGTCGCGGACCACGCAGGATTTCGCCTGGGATTTCTTCTGGACCCAGAATATCGACCGCTTTCTCGGCGTCCATACGCAGTTCTGTGAGGGCAAACGCAAGACGTTCTTCTACTATTTCCCGAAACTTTTCGCCATGGCCCTGCCGTGGTCGCTGTTGGTACCGTTCATGCTGTGGCAGTACCGGAAATCATGGCGCAAACTGCGTCCGGAAACCTGGTTTCTGCTGATCTGGGTACTGGCGGTCTTCGGATTTTTCTCATGCTCGTTTATCAAGCGCGGCGACTACCTGCTGCCGCTGTTTCCCGCGCTGGCGGTCCTGATCGGACGCTATACGGCACTGCAAACCGAGAAGGGGTTCCGAATCACCGGGCACTGGAAGATCGTCTGGGGAGTCCTGGCCGGTTTGACATTTGTGGTCTGGCTCGGCATTATTTTCGGCTGGTTCGCCTCCCTGACGCAAGCCATGATCGACGAAAAAATCCCCCACATGAGCCAGCGCGACGGCATGGCCCTGCGCGATTATCTGGAAATTTTCTCCGCTTATCCGTGGATCACCCTGATTCTGGCGGGCGCCGCGCTGGCGGTGCTGTTCCTTTTCGGACGCCAGCTCCAGAAAGGAGAATCGTTCAAGGCGCTCAGTACGCTGATGGGAATATTGCTGATCGTATTCGTCTTTTTCTACACCTGCCTTGATCCGATTTCCGGGCGAACCCGGACCACCAAGGATTTCTGCCTGCGAATCCAGCCGCTGCTGCCGCCGGACGCCTACGTGGCCTATATCGGAAGCTGGGTCGATGAAGCGGTCTTTTTCGTCAACCGGGACTACGAAAACTGCACCGGCAAGCTGGACATGGTCTACGACGCCAAAAACGATACCTTTAAGTTCAAATATATCATTTCCGATTCGGATTATTGGAACAATGAACTAAGCAAACAGAAGTTTGCGAAAAGACTTGAAGTTCTGGACGCCACCGTATCCGACCATCATTATCCGTTAACCTTATTGCGAGTAAAAGATTGAGATGAAAATTCTGTTGATAGAAGATGACGCAAAGACTGCGGATTTCATTGTAAAAGGTTTGCAACAAGCTGGATACAGCACGCTTCATGCAGGCGATGGCGTCAGCGGACTGGAAAAAGCCCGAACAGAAGAATTCGACCTGGCGGTCGTTGACATCATGCTGCCCGAAATGGATGGCTTCACGGTAATCGAACGAATGCGCGCCGCCAAGCTTCGGCAGCCGGTACTGGTCCTCAGCGCCCGCGATTCCGTGGATGACAAAGTCCGCGGGCTCCAGACCGGGGGAGACGACTATCTGGCCAAACCGTTCTCGTTCTCGGAATTGCTGGCGCGGATTCAGGCACTGCTGCGCCGGGCCGGGGGCGCGGCCGACCCGACGGTCCTGACGGTGGGGGATTTGAGTATCGACCTCATAAGTCGCCGCGTTACCCGGGGCGGCGCGGTCATCGATATCCAGCCGCTCGAATACGCCCTTCTTGAATACCTGGCCCGCAATGCCGGCCAGGTCGTGTCCAAAACCATGATCATCGAAAATGTCTGGGAATACAACTTCGACCCCCAGACCAATATCGTTGAAGCCCGCATGTGCAAACTGCGCGACAAAATCGACAAACCCTTCGAGCGTAAACTCATCCGCACGGTAAGGGGATTCGGCTATGTCCTCGAGTAAGAATTGGATTTTCGGAACGGTCAAATTTAAAATTGCGATGTGGTATGCCGCCCTTTTCGCCGTCTCGGCCGGGGTCGGGTTTGTCATTTTTTATTATCTTTACAACCTCAATATGCTGCGTTCCAGCGATGCGGCGCTCAGTTCCATGGCCGACGAAATTTCGTTCGAATACCTTACCGGCAACCGGTTCAGGCGTTTCGACAAGGAAATCCCTATTTCCAGTATTCCTCCCGAGATCATGAACGAATTCCGCAAAAAAATTCCGGGCCTCCAACCGGTCTTCGCATTCGAACGCAACACCTACGGACGCCCGCTGCGGACCGTGATCGGGCACGCCAACCGCAGGCTCTATGAACTGCGAATGGAAACCGAGGGTTCCGTCTACAGCCGTATGCTCAATATCGCCGACCACCTGACCGTCGTGCAACGCACCTTCAACCAGAAAGTGTACGGAGCCGGGAGCAGCAATGTTTTCTTCCGACTTTACCGTCCCGACGGCAAACTGCTGATCGAATCGGAAACCGCCGATGACCTCAAACTCGCCGACACCCCGTTTCCCACCGACCGGCACACCGACAGTTATATCATCTCCGGCAGGCATTTCCGGGTTCTGACCATGACCATGTTCGACGGCAATACACTGGAAATCGGCCGCACTCTCGAACCCATGCTTGAAATGCTCAAACAATACAGCCGTATGTTTCTCATCGCCGTCTGCATCGTCCTGGTGCTCGGCGCGTTCTGCGGCTGGCTGATCGCGCGGAAATTCATGGCCGGTGTGGAACGGGTCAGCGAAGCCGCCATGGACATCGCCGGTGGTGATTTCAGCCGGCGCGTCGAATACGGCAACGAAGGCGCCGAAATCGACCGTCTGGTCATCACCTTCAACCGCATGAACGACAATACCGAAAAGCTCCTGACCGAATTGCGGATGGTCACCGACAACATCGCCCACGATCTCCGCACCCCCCTCACCCGGATGCGTGGCATGGTCGAAGTCAGCATGACCGCCCCCCTCGACCTGGATTCCTGCTACGACATGGCCGGGGCCGTCTCCGACGAATGCAGCAACATGCTGCTGATGATCAACACCATGCTCGAAATCACCCGAACCGAGTCCCGTCCCGAAGAATTGCGCAAAACCGAACTCGATCTCAATGACCTCCTCCGTCAGGGCTTCGACCTGATTCATCCGCTGGCGGAAACCAAAAACATCGACATGACGCTGCTGCTGCCACCCAATACGCTGTACCTGAACGCCGATAAAGTAAAAATCCAGCGCATGACCTCCAACCTCCTCGAAAATGCCATCAAATTCACCCCCGAAGGCGGCAAGGTTCATTTGTCTCTGGCCTCCGAAAACAACAACGCAGTCCTGAAAATCAGCGACAGCGGCTGCGGCATCAGCCCGGAAGACCAGAAACACATCTTTGACCGTTTCTTCCGCAGCGACCAGAGCCGGAGCCTGCCCGGCAACGGCCTCGGCTTGTCGCTGGTACAGGCGATCGTGCTGGCGCACCGGGGCAAAATCGAGGTGGACAGCAGCCTCAACTCCGGAACGACTTTTACCGTCACCCTGCCGCTCTCTCAAAAGGCGTAACAGTGAAATGTCCCCCTATCGTCAATGAATAACCGAAAAACCATGGAAAACATTTTCAAAGCGCTGAAAGAAAAAGGTAAAGGTTGTAAAATGTTTAATGTTTTTGATTTCTATGATATACAGCCGAAATCCATCCCGCGTGTTGAAGACGACAGATGGAATTCCTCATTTCCTCCGGCTTCAAACGCGGTGAATTTCAACAAACAATACAGCATATATTCTTATTATTCGGAATTTTTCGACAAGGCAGGAAAATGCATGCCGCACTCTCATAATTATCTTGAAATGAAGATTTTTCTGGATGCGGAAAATTATATCACGCAGGTTGATCAAGAAAAGTTCAAGATCAAGGCCGGGGATATATTATTTACCAATCAGAACGAAGTTCATTCCGCGGACAGCTCCAATGGTTTTGTAAAGAGAATAACGCTGGGGTTTTCGCCTTCATTTCTCGATGAGACCATTCAAAACCTGGGAGACAACGACTATTTCATGAACTTCAATTTCCTCGAATTCTTTTTCAGGCGGGACCGCTTTTTCAAAGGATGCCTGAATTTGCCGGAAAAGGGTTTCAAGAGGGTTCTCGCGCAATGCTGCCAGATCCTTCATACGTTCGATCAAAATTGTGCCGACAAGCATATTCTGATCAAAAATCATGTCCTTTCGATGTTAAGCAGTCTCCTCCTGGAATATCGCGCCATGGTCCCCCCGATAGCGGAAAATGACCATCGAATCTCCACGATAATATTTTATGTACAGCATAATTTCACCAAGCCGATTACAATATCCGATCTTGCGGCAAAGTTTTTCATAAGCAAAAGCAGGCTTTACGAGCTCTTTAAAAAGCGGACGGGAACGTCTTTAAGTGCATACATGAATATTCTGCGTCTGCAGAAGGCCAGAACGTTGCTGTTGACCACGCCGAACAATATTACGCAGATCGCCATGGACGTCGGTTTTCAGGATATTTCGTATTTCAACCGTCTTTTCAGGAAAAAATACGGGGCATCTCCCCGGAAAATCCGAAACAATCATACTCCAGTCCAATAAGACCGTATTTTTGTCCTAGATTATAAATGTCAATCATATTATACTATAGACAGTTAAAAAATTACGGACATTACCAGCAAAGGATAGGAATATGAGTCTCGTAAAAGAATACCAGTCGATAATATGCGACATTTTAGGGAAAATAAGCGACGAAGAAGCTGAAAACATTGACAAAGCCAGTGATATCCTGGCGGAGTGTTACGCGGAAGACAAGTTGATCCATATTTTCGGAGCGGGCGGGCATTCGGCCATTGCCGCGATGGAAATTTTCTGGCGGGCGGGCGGACTTACAAAAATCAATGCGATGTTTCCGGCAGGAACCAACATTATCACCGCCAATCCGACTACGGCCAAAATTACCGGTCTTGCGCCATATATTCTAAACTACTACGAAGTAAAAGAAAATGATCCGCTGATCCTTGTTAACTTTTACGGACTGAACACGATTGCGGTGGATGTCGCCCTGGAGGCCAAAAAAAGGGGCATCAAGCTGATAACCGTAAACTCTCGCGGTTTCGCCCATAAAGTTCCCAAGGACTTCAAATGGCGGCATCCTTCAAAGAAAAACATCCATGAGATTGCCGATGTGGCGGTCGACAACCATGTTCCGTACCCCGACGCGGTTTTGAAGGTTGACGGAATCGAAGAAGCCATTACGCCGACGGCTACGATTGCCACGTGTTTCACGCTGAACTGCATCATGTCCGAAACCATCCGCAAAATAGCGGAAAAAGGTGTTAAACCGGAAATATGGATAAGCAATAATATTCCCGGTTGCGACGAGCACAATAATCCGCTGGTCGAAAAATACCGGCACCGAATTCATCATCTTTATCCGGTCGTCTAAAGGCAAAACGAAATAGAGGGACCGGCCTTTTGGAGTTCAGCGCATACCGGCTTGCGGCGGCATTGCCCGTCCCATCGTATTTATCCATTTCCGGCCTTGGCTCTTTTCCGCCGAAATTCGAATTCCTCCATCGCGCAGAAGAGCATCGGCACCACGCCCATGGTGATCAATTCGAAGAACATGCCGCCGAAGATCGGGATCGCCATCGGAATCATCAGTTCCGATCCTTTGCCGGTCACCGTCAGCACTGGCAGCAACGCCAGAATCGTGGTCGCCGTAGTCATCAGGCAGGGACGCAGCCGCCGTTTGCCGCCCTCGACGATATTTTCGTGAATCTCTGCGATGTTCCCGGGCTTTTTGCGGGCGAACACTTCCCGGATGTAGACCGCCATCACCACCGCGTCGTCGGTGGCGACACCGAACAATGCCAGAAATCCGATCCACACCGTCACGCTCATATTGACCGTGCCGACATGGAACAGTTCATGCAGATTCGTGCCGAACACGCTGAAATTCAGGAACCAGGAGGTGTTGTACAGCCAAAGCATGACAAATCCCCCCGCCCAGGCCACCGCCACCCCGGAGAAAACCATCAGCGTCACCGCAAACCGGCGAAATTGGAAGTAGAGCAGTCCGAAGATTAACAGCAACGAGATCGGAATCACCAGCATCAGCCGCCGGTTCGCCCGAATCCGGTTCTCATAATTTCCGGCGAAGCGGTAAGAAATTCCTGCCGGCAGTTTGAGTTCACCATCGGCGATTCGTTTTGTCAATGCCGCAGCGGCGCGATCAACCGCGTCACTCTCGGCCACGCTCGGAATCCGATCGAAAAAAAGGTAACCGACTTTAAAGCTGTTTTCGCTCTTGATCTCCTGCGGACCACGGACGAAACGCAATTTCGCGAGCTGGCCGAGCGGAACCGGCGTGCCGTCGGCGGAATAGACAAGAAGCCGTCGCAATGCTTCGGGCGAATCACGCAGTTCCCGTTGATAGCGTACCCGGATCGCGTAGCGTTCGCGTCCTTCGACTGTGGTGGTGACGTCACCGCCGCCGACGGCGGCTTCCAACACTTCCTGCAAATCAGCCATGCGAATGCCGTAGCGGGCGATGGCCTGACGGTCAGGCACGATTTCCAGATAAGGTTTGCCGACGAAGCGGTCTACCACCACCGAATCGGGACGAATCTCCGGCTGTTTGCGCAGTTCGGCGGCGAGGAGGTCGGCCGCCTGCTCGATGGTTTCGAGATTCGAACCACGGATGATCACCCCCATCGAGGCACGCATCCCGGATTGAAGCATGACGATCCGCCCCTGAATCGGCTGAAGTTTAGGAGCCGAAGTAACGCCGGGAACCGCGGCTGCCTGTACGATCAGATCCCAGATGTCGTCCGGCGTGTCGACGCCTTTCCAGGCGGTTCGACCGGGGTTGAGCGCCGGATCGAGCGCCGGACGCCACAGCCGGAATACCCTGCCGCCCGAATCCTGAATCAGATTTCCGTTTTCATCGCGGGCAAATTTGCCGCGGACCAGATAAGGTTTGCCGTCCGGAGCGGAGAGTTCGCGGCCATCAGGGGCCTTGAAAGTCTCGGTCGCGCCGGGATCGAACCGAAACAGTTCGCGCCTGCCGTCTTTACCGGTGACGAACTTGTCATAATAGTTGATGATGGTTTCGATCATGTTCATCGGGGCGGGGTCAAGCGGGGTGTCGGCCCGTCCGGCCTTGCCGACCGCCGAGGCGACTTCCGGAATCGCGCTGATGGCGCGGTCCTGCCGGGCGATCAGGTCGGCGATTTCTTCGACTCCGGCATGGGGCATGGCGGTCGGCATAAAAAGAAAACTCCCTTCGTTGAGCGCGGGAACGAATTCACTGCCGAGCCCGGGGAATATGTGCTCCACGGCGCGTACTACTCTCGTCTGCCGCCACGATTCCGGCAGCATCCCGGCGAACGGAGCCGCACCGCGCCAGCTCAAATAACCCCACAAAATCATTAACAACGGCAGCGTTGCAAAAAGCAATTTATAACGCAGCATGACATGCATCGCCGGCCGCCAGACCGTATCGATCAACTGGAACACGCCGAAGAAAAACGCCATGAGCAAAAGTACAAAAATGAAGTTGCGCCAAGCCGCCACGTCTTCGCCGAGCGGCATCCAATGCCGGGTAAGCAGCCAGCCGACCATGACCGCCGCCGCCAGATAGCCGAAATGCCGGATTTTCCGGCCCACCCTCTCCGGCAGGAATCCCTCGATCAGGTGATACAGCGGAAACGCCGCCAGCATCCAGACAAACTCGAGCTTGAACAACACTGAAAGGACGATACAGCCGACGGCGAGAGCGCCGTCCACAACCTTCCCGAAGTGTCGCCGCATCCGGGGAGGTGAAAGAAAGAGGTGCAGCAACGGCGGCAATACAACGATGGCGATCAAAATCGACGCGGCCATGGTGAAGGTCTTGGTCCAGGCCAATGGCCGGAAGAGTTTGCCCTCCGCCATTTGAAGCGAAAAGATAGGCAGGAAGCTGACAATGGTGGTGAGAATCGAGGTCAGCACCGCCCCCGCCACCTCCGAGGTGGAACGGTAGACGACCTCCAGGGTGGAGGTTCCAGGCGGAGCTTCGTCGAGGTGCCGGACCGTATTTTCGCATAGCACAATCCCGACGTCGGCGATCTCACCGATGGCAATGGCGATTCCGGCGAGCGCCACAATATTGGCGTCGACGCCGCAGTATTTCATCAAGATGAAGGCGAGCAGTACCGAGCTCGGCAGCAGCAGCGAAATCAAGAGAGAGGTGCGCAAGTGGCGAAGCATGACCATGATGACGATAAGCGTGATCAGAATTTCTTCCCAGATGGCGGAGTCGAGCGTTTCGAGTGTCTCATGGATCAATCCGCTGCGATCGTAAAAGGGAACAACGGTTACCCGGCTCACCGTGCCGTCGGCCAGTACCCTTTGCGGCAGGGAGCCGGCGTTGGCGGCGATTTCACGCTTGACCGCGTTGATCACGTTGAGCGGATTTTCGCCGTAGCGGACAGTTACTACGCCGCCGACCACTTCCGCCCCCTGTTTGTCCAACAAACCCTGCCGCGGCGCGGGCCCGGCCGAGACGGTAGCAACGTGTTTCACCAACACCGGTACGCCGTTAACAGCTTTGATGACACTGTCTTCGATATCTTCAAGACTTTTGACATAACCGAGACTGCGGATCAGGTATTCGGCCCGGTTGAGTTCCATGGTTCGCGCACCGACATCGGTGTTGGCGGCTTTGACCGCGTGGGACAGTTCGCTGAAAGTGACGCCGTACTGGCGCAACGCAACGGGATCGGCATCGACCTGATACTCGCGGACAAAACCGCCGATTGAGGCGACTTCGCTGACGCCGGGGACGCCGAGCAACTGGTAGCGGACCTGCCAGTCCTGGATACTGCGAAGCTCGTCGGGGTCCCAGCCGCCGGTCGGCTTGCCGTCCGGCCCCAACCCTTCGAGCGTGTACCAGAACACCTGCCCCAGGGCGGTGGCGTCGGGTCCAAGCCGGGGCGTAACGCCATCGGGAAGCGTCCCCGGCGGCAGGCTGCTCAGTTTTTCGAGGATGCGGGTCCGCCCCCAGTAGAAATCGGTCTTTTCGTCGAAGATGACGTAAACCGTCGAGAAGCCGAACATTGAGGTGGCGCGCACTGCTTTGACGCCGGGCATCCCCAGCAGCTCGACGGTGAGCGGATAGCTGATCTGGTCCTCTACATCCTGCGGGGAGCGCCCGCTCCATTCCGTGAAGATAATCTGCTGGTTTTCGCCGATATCAGGAATGGCGTCCACCGCAATCGGAGCGCGCTCGACGCCGCTGATATTCCAGTCGAATGGAGCGAAGAAAATGCCGGTCAGCATCAGAAATCCGAAAATAGCCAGCACAAAGAGTTTGTTATACAGCGAAAAACGGATGACTGCCGCCAGCGGGCCCTTCGGTTCGGGCGGAAGGTTGTCATTGCGGCCGGTTGATTTCATCTGTTATTTCTCCTCTCCGCATTTGAGCATGGCGGCGCCGTAATAAGGATTCTCCAATTCCGCGTTGTCCTGAAACCAGTAACCGCCCTTGCCGCCGAACGCCATCGGACAGTGGAAGCGGTGGAGTTTGAGCTTCTGCCGGTCAAAACCGGGTTCTTCACTCCGCCGATAGAGCAAGTCGGCAAGTTTGCCATAGACAGAGCGAAGTCCGCCGATATCGCCGGGAAATGTTTTCGGCAAGACGGCGAGGAGCTCCTGCTTTTTCGCATCTTCCGGAAGTGCTTCGATCGCTTTCCGAACCGTGTCAAGAGCGATTGCGGCGGCTCCGGCATCCCCTTTGACCAGCGGTGCATGAACAGCGATAACGGCACGAAAAACGCCATCGAGTGAACCCGTCTTCGACATATTCATCTTCATCGGATGCGCCGTAAAATTTTCGGGAGAAGTCATCGAAGGAAGGCCGGATATCTGCATCGCGCTGTCGATCTTCATGGTTCCGGCGGTGACCACATCTTCACCCCCGGAGAGTCCCGAACGAACCGGGTAGAAATCACCGGTTTTCGGACCGAGTTCAACGGTTCGGCCCTCATACTTTCCCGGCGCGGTACGGACATAGACCACGGCACGCTTTCCGGTAAGCAGCGGCGCGGTGGACGGAATCACCGGCGGAGGCTGCGCCCGGGCCGAGGGAGTGGTACTGAAACCCAACGACTCCGCAGGCACGAGATCCATCCCGCAAACCGGGCATTTGCCGGGTTTGTCACGAATGATTTCCGGATGCATCGGGCTGATCCACTTCCCGGCCAGCCGGTCGTCGATGACTTTTCCGTGTTCATCGAGTACGGCGCGAACAGTGGCCCGGGCGAACATGCCGGGCTTGAGCCGTCCATCCGGATTGGCGAGATTGACCCGGACCGGAACAGTGCGGGTCTTCGGATCAAGCACGGGACCGACATAGGAAATAACGCCGCGCAGCGTTTCCCCGGGCGTCGCGTCGGTCCGGAATTCCACCTCCTGTCCGTAGTGAATCAGCGGCAAATCCATTTCGTACACATCAAGAATCAGCCAGAGACGGCTCAGGTCGGCGATGCGGAACAATCGTTTTTCCTTGTCGAAATATTGTCCTTCCACCACGTTCTTTTCGATGACCGTTCCGTCGATCGGGGCGTTGATGGTGAGTTGGTCCTCCACCGTTCCCCGCTTTTCGATTTCCTCAATCTGTTCCGGCGTAAATCCCCAGGATAAAATCTTGCTCCTGACCGAATTGCGCAAATTGCCCCGCCCGACGTTTTTTATCTCAAGCAAATATTCAGTCTGCATTACGGCAAGATCGGGGCTGAACACCTTGGCCATATGTTCGCCGCGATGGACAACCACTCCGGTGTAATTGACATAAAGTTTGTCAATCCGGCCGGGAAAGCGCAACGCGATATCGGCAATACTGCTCTCGTCATAATCAATGCGGCCGTTGAGGGAAAGTTCGACGGGAATAAATTTTCGTTCCACTTTTGAAGTCCGCACATCCGCCAGCTTTTCGGCGTAAGGCGACAATGTCAGCACCGGAGCCGTGGAATGCATGGCCCCGACATCGGTCTTGAGCGAAATGAGGTCCATATGACAGATCGGACACTTACCGGGGCGCGGCATTCGAATCTGCGGATGCATCGAACAGGTCCATATCGTTTCGGCAGCCTTTCCCAAGACGGGCGGAGCCGGGTGTTGATGCTCTCCTTCCCCGGCGAAAACCGGCGAAAGTACGATTGCCAAGCCGAGCGCGAACAGTCGTTTCATCATAGTAACTACCTCTTGGTTCAAGGCTTATGATATTTTAAGCAAGTTTTTATATGAACTCTTGCAAGAGAACTTCATTCATATTATGCTTTCTATAATTAAGCCGGAATATACGTTCTTTCAAGTACATGTAAAAGGTTTTTCCGGAAATACCTTCTCCGAGCGCCAGGAATCGGGGTCCTCATTGCAACTTAAACCTGTTGATTTCGTTATCTTGCCCGCTTCGGCATTGCGGGCAAAGAATCATATTCCTGATTAACCATGCCATATTCACTACTTTATTAATAGCTAATAGACAGCGCAAATTAAAAAAGTCAATCAAACAAGTAGACTATTTTGACATTTTTATAATTAAACCTACAAATATGCAACAATTAGCAATATATAAATCACTACTATTTTCGTAATTTATCTGTTTTCAAATTTGACATTACCACAGTTCGATATATATTTATCACAAATCACTACCAGAATGGTATTATTTAAAACAATTCACCGAGTCAAAGAAAGGAGACTGATGGATATGAACTACAAACAACTGTTGATTGGCCTGGGAATGATGGCGCTTGTTTTTGCCGTAACAGGGTGTACCGCATTATCCAATCCGGATGTGGCGCCGCAGTCGGGCATCGCGGCCGATTCAGAAGCAAAAGACAAGGAAAACGGCCGCAGAATGCTGGAGGCTTTTATTCACAACGACCCGGATGGCTTTATCGGAGTTTTGTCTGATGAATTGGCAAAACAGTTCGGGAAAAGAGAGTTTGCCAATGCACGCGGGGCTTTGATCAAATCACTGGGGAAACCGATATCGTACCGGTTTGAAACCAGGCTGGAGCATCCGGCGTTCGAGGTGTCGTTGTGGAAGGTTCGTTTCGAGCGCCACGGCGCGGACGGCAAAATAATTCACCAGGAAGCATTGTTTCGGGTAATTTCGGGAACTCTCGACGGAAAGTTCCGAATCATCAGCTTCAATTTTCTATAACCCTCAATCAGAAAAGGATCAAGAAAATCACACTCGACTTCCATCGTCTCCTGCGGGAGACAAAATCTCATCCGACAATCCCGGAGCCTCGAATGCGATGTTGCAGTTTTACAGCAGCGGGAAAAAGAATCACAACAACATTGAACAGCTAAAAGAGAATTATTAGAATTATGGAAAATAAAAAAATTATTATTGCTCTGTTGCTGGTGCTGGGCACCGCCGGACGAGTCGCGCTTCAGGCGCAGGAGCCGTCCGCGGAAACCAGAACCATCAGGCTTCTGCAGGATGACGCGCAACCGCGTCTTGCCGCCAAGGTATACGAACTGAAATACGTGAAGGCCACCGATATCCGGCCTTACGTGGAAGCCGCGGTAAAGCGTTACTATTCCACCTCAAAAGTGGAACGGGTGAATTATTCCGCCGCCAAGCGGAATCTATTGATCGTTTCCACTGGCGAGGAGTTCCTGCCGTATGTGGACGACCTGATCGCCAAAATCGACCGCCCCGGGAAACCGGATCAGTACGGTTCGATCATCGAGGGGACCGGCATCACCCGGATCGCCTACACGCCAAACTATCGTGCGGCTGAAGACATCGTGCGCGTGATCAACGGTGCGATTCGTTCGACAGAAGGTGCGGCATATCTGAACAAAGACACCAATACGATCTATTGGAAAGACGAGAAGGCCCCGGCGTTGGATATGCTGGCCTGGGTGCGGCGGCTCGACCGTCCGGTCCCGCAGGTGAATCTGCGCCTGAATTATTACGAGGTGCGCGAAAGCACGCTTCGCGATATCGGCGTGGATTATCTGGCCTGGAAAAACGGTCCGGGATTGAATCTGTTCGAGGCGGCCTATAATGGCGGCAAGGTATTTTCCAGCGAAGCCGTGGCAAATCTGGTCGGCAACATCGCGCAGTTTGCGGATGCGGCCAAGGATTTTTCCGGCAGTTGGGGATACGGCGGTTTCTTTACCGCACCGCAGTTCGACCTGAGCTTTATTCGACTGCTTCAACAGTCGGGCAACGCGAAATTGGCAGCCACCACCAATCTCACGTTTGTCAATACCGCAATTTACGACGACTCGTCTCTGAATCAGTATCGCAGTTATCGCGCCACGCTGACTCCCGATTACCAGAACATCAGGAAAAATGACGACGACCGTACCGATGTTGTAACCGGCGTCATTCCGGCATTCGAACTGGTGGTGAACAATCCGGTGATCTGCTTCGGCGCTGCTACCGGCGAGGTGGACAACCTCGGCAGCATTCCGTCGGACGAGGCGTTTTATGCCAAAAACAACGGTGGGGTGGTGTTTCAGTACCAACTGCTGACTAAAGAGGTCGTGGAACGCAACAATCGCGGCGACGAACTCGGAAACTCCACCTACAGCTCCGGCAGTTTGACTCTCGGGTTCAAAACCGAGAAACTGCTCTCCTCTTATATTAAGGAGACCGAAGCGGAGGAAACCATCGGCATACCGTTCCTGATTCGGATTCCGGTGCTGAAATATCTGTTCGGCACCACCACCACGATCCGGGAAAAAACCTATATCATTGTGACGGCCGAGGCCAGTCTGGTACATCCGGAACTGCTGCCGCCGATACCGGTCAGCCGCGAAATCATCGCCCAGGAACTGAATTGACACACACAAAGGAATTTTTAACATGAACAACAAATATATCATTGCAGCACTGACCGGTCTGCTTGTAGCCGCGCAGGCGGCTTCCGGCGAGGACGTAAATGTGAACCTGACCCCGCGGGCGATTCCGGGAACACTCAGGCAGAATAACATCGAACCGACCAAAGGCTACGGCAACTCCAATGTCCAGACGCAACTCAAGGTCGAGCTCAAGGACTCCGTGGGCGCGGTGCACTTCATTCGCGACAACACCGATCCGTATGTGTTGACCAAAGCCTATGTGCTGAAGTACGCCGAACCTTATGCGCTGCGCGGTTATCTGCTCGCGGTGGTGCAAGGCACACAGCTTGCCGCCAGTCCGGTACAGGTGGAGGCGCTGAAATACAATGACGGAACCGGTATTCTGCTGGTTTCGGCTGAAGACTATCGCTTCAAAAAAACCGGCAACGGGGAAAGTATCGATGAGATCATCGCCCGGCTGGACCAGCCCGGAATCGGGTTTTCCAGCGGACGTCCCAAATTCATTTATTTCCCGAAGGTAAACGCGGCCGCAAACTTGCGCCAAATGGTACTGCATGTCGGCGCAGCCGGCAACGATGTGGAATTCGCCAACGGCGTGGATAAGCTGATTGTGGACGGCCAGCTCAATGCGCTGGTCATAGCCGCGCCATTCTGGTCGCAACGTCACATTGCCGAAATGCTCGCGCAGTACGACAAACCGATGCCCGAAGTTCGAATCAGCTATAAACTGGTCGAGATTTATGCCGAGAATGATGATAAAATCGGCGTGGACTTTCAGAGCTGGAAGAACAACGACGGCGTAGATTTCTTTTCCGCCGGCGGTCAATACCGCAATAATTGGGCTTCGACCTTTGCCGGCGGCGTGAACAACTCGGGTTCCAGTCGTACCGACTACTTCAACTTCAATCCGAAATGGAATTCAAAGTATCTGGATTTCCTGACGGCTTCCGGCAAGGCCAAGGCGGTAACCAGCGGAGTATTGCTGGCCAAGAACCGCGCGGATTCCGTCATACAGGTGAATTCGGGCCTGTTCTATGACGATGTTTCAAAGACGATCGCAGGCGAAACGCTGAATGACAAGATTCCGGAAGGAGTGCAAAAGGTACCTTCTCCGGGCGGCGGTCTCAAGATCGAACACGGCAAGGAGCAAATCACCCGGGCGGACAACGGATTCCGGTTCGAGTTGAATGTGAACCCGGTGGTCACCGCGAAAAGCACCACTCTGTCGATCGCAGTGTCGGGCGTTTCGCTGATCGGCTGGAACAGCGACGGAACCCCCAGGGTCAGCGAATCCTCATTCAAGACTGAAATTCAAGTTGGCAACAGCGGCAAGGATTTTGTGGTCGGCGGCATCAGCAAGGTGGAGTTGGTACGCGGCGTGGCCGGTCTTCCGATATTGAAGGATCTTCCGGTTCTCGGCTGGCTGTTTTCGACGGAGACCGAGTCATCCAAAAAATCGCAACTGGTACTGGTCGCCAGAGCCGAATACGCCTTGCCGTTCGACCAGGTCGATACGGAAATCAAAGACAATATCGGCAAAGTCGTGGACGATACCGTCGCCGGTGCCGAAAATCCCGCCGGCAATCTCGGCTTCCAGCAACTTCTGCTTGATACCGACAAATTGCAGTGAACTAAAAAAAACGAGGAATACACAACATGAAAGTTCTTTTCCGGTTTGGACCACAAATAACAATGCGTCTGGACGGGCCGTGAATGTGGTCCGTTTTGCTGATTATATTTGATATCTTTCACAAAACAAGGGAATGAAATTAACAACAAACAACGTCATTAATGCGTTTATTTAATTCATAATATTTTGATTATAAATGGCGGTGCATGTCTTAATAAAAACGAAACGCTCTCCAGAACAAATGGCACTATATAATTAATTGAAATTGAGTGGGTTATCAGCAAGAGAAGGAGAAATCCACAAATTTCTTTTTCGGAAATTCTCTATTAAAATCCGTTTCCATTTCTTGAGCTCAAATTACGTTAGCTCTGCCTCAATTGCCGGATAAAAATTCCAATAACCGCTTTCGGTCAATCAGGAGGGTGTTTTTACTATTCTTTTCATCCACCACTCCGTAACCATATCCGCAAAATAAACACAACCATACTGTCGCAGTTTACTCTTGTTTGTTAATTTTTGGTTTAACCACGTCAGGCGATGGTTTCATCCGTAATTTTCAGCTTTTACCGCTGTTCAAAACAGCCGATAGTCCCTTACGGAGTATGTCATAGCTCATCCGAGGCGGAAAGACGGCCCTATGAGACCCGCCGATACGTCTTTTACATACCGCCAAGCCGGGGAAATTCAATGATTTTGCCATCGGGCGGCTGTTCATGTATATCGTTTGGAATCTCTCCATCAAGGCCTGAGTGAACACGTTCTTCATTATAATGATTTAAAAATTCAGTAACAGTGTACCTGTCGCTCAGATAGAAATATCATTTTGTTCAGGCACTCAAATTTTGTGTTTTCATAAATGACACAGTGCGTAAGGAAATCCCGTCAATTTGTCTGTCATTTTCATCCAATTCCACGGATGACTTTCCCTGATTTTCCCAGTTCAAAATATTCGCATTTCTGCGTGGGTTTCTATGGCATAGTCCATGATTTTTAAATTTACTGCCGTACGTCTTTTTCATCTTTGGCTCTCGTGAATATTAAACATTTAGGAGTCTTTTACCCCTATGTAAGTTGTCCAACCTTTGGGGTCAAGCGCAGAATGAAGATAATAAGTTTTTGACTACAATTGTAAGTATTTGCTTTGTCATTTTTAGTTTTTTCACTAAGCTTAATTTGATTTTTGTTGACAGAAACCAGTATATATTCATGACTTCAAAAACGTATCTCCCGGATTTATAATATTCATGGAAAGTCGAATTTGCATGACGCCGGAAAATATTTAACGGTCGAGCAATATAGCCGATGTCGGAAATCAACAAAATGCGACAATAAAAAAACCAGTCGCCACAATATCTCATGGATGAATCCGCCCATCCGGCCTTGATGTAGATATCTTTCCTGAACAACACCCCGCTTACGTTGCTGATAATGTTATGTAAATACATGTCGTTGGATAACTCATCATGACCGGTATCGATATATCCTTGCTCAAGATTATTTGCGGCTATCACCTGATTGCATTCTGAAAGCAGTACGGTAGAATTATGACCGTCATCAAGTATTCTCGCATTACAGTAAACCATGCCGATATTCCTGTTATCTTCCAGCACCGGCACGGTACTTTGCAGGAAATCGCATTCCGCCGCGTCATCCGACTCCGCAATCCAGATATATTCCCCCGTTGCCAACTTTACCCCGCGGTCCCATTGTTTGCAGGGGTTGCCGCTATTGGCTGGACTGTGACAAGTTATGATTCCTGGTGTCTCTTTGACATATTCATCAATGATCGCACGGCTGTTGTCAGTGGAATTATCATCAAGAATGATAAGTTCGAAGTCGGTATAAGATTGATTCAACACGCTGTCTATTCTTTGTTTCAAATATCGCGCGTGATTATAATTGGGTATTATTACTGATACCTTGGGCATGAAACTGTCTCTCCAAAACCTGTTTGTGCTAATATCATCTTTTGAAAAATATCATTTTAATCAGTTTTTTAAAGATATTGATAATCCTGTTTACCTTACTCTGGCAATAAGCCGCGCCGGATAATTCGTAGGACAAAAAATCCACATAATAGCTGAAACGCAAAGGCATCTTTTTTATAATCGCGATCATTGTCCGTCTGCCCTCTTTCTTTAGGCCAAGATTATACGCCAAATCCGCAACAACCCGATAATGGACGCAATATAACTGCGGATACATCATTAACAGATCCCTATGAGTAGCTAATATTTTTTGACGCATTTCCAAACGGGCACGATTATTGTTCGCATCGGTCAGTTGCGGATTATCATGAAGATGTATTTTTATCAGGCTTTCGGAGATAGTGGCACATTCAAAATGTTTAGCCAGCCTAAAGAGAAAGTCAGAGTCACTCGCATAGGTCATTGATTCATCAAATAAGCCAATCTTATCTATGCATTCACGTTTAATACACACGCCAAACCCGATGCCGATAGAGCTGGCTTCAACGACCCCTGACTCTTGGGTCTTGAACCGGGATGGCCAGATTTTTGTATCGATTATCCGTTCCCCAACGGGATCATCTTTTATTTTGGTGATACCTGTCCACATAAATCCAATACGTGTATTGGGACAGGAGAAATATTCTGCCAGTTTCTCCAGAATATCAGGACAAAATTCGTCATCATCATCAAGAAATACAAGCAAGTTTCCCCGTGAAAGTTTTATCCCGGTGTTTCTGGCGGCGGCAACTCCTTGCTGTGTGGAGTTTTGATGGAAAAGCAGGCGGGGATCTTTGAAACTTCTTATTACCCTTGCTGTTTCTGCATCATTGCCGTCATCGACAACAATATGTTCATAATCCTTAAAAGTTTGCCCGATTACACTGCGTATGGCTCGAACTAACAGCGCGGGTCTCTCATAGGTGGGGGTTATAATTGAAAATAATGGGCTATTCATGGCTGCTAATTCTACGTAAAATTTTATAATATAAATCCTTCAGAAACCTGATCAAAAATGTTTCATTCTCAATCCTTTGAGCATGGGCAACAAAATTTTCCCAGTCTTCCGGGTAAGCTGCGAACAACTGTTGGTGCCGATGAAAAATTGTAAGCCATGTGTCCATCTGTTTCCCCCGGGACTCAAGCAATCTGCCGGAGCGAGATTTTCTCCAATCACTGTAAACGCGGTAATATATCAGTACTTCAGAAATTTTTACAACCTCCCGCTTCAGTTCCAGAATAGACAACCAAAAGTCCCAATCTTCAAGACCAAACCGGAGTTGTTCACAGTATCCTCCGGTAATTTGCCAGTCTTTTCTTTTAAAAAAAGACTGTGAAATTATTCTATTTTCATAGAGCATATTTCTTGGACTGTAGTCAAGCTCAAAAAGACCTGATTTGGCGCCGAAAAACTCGGCGTCGGTATATACGATTCCCGCATTCGGATTATCCGTAAAGGCCTGATAGGCTTTTGCAAGTAAAGTAGGGGCGATCTTGTCATCAGCATCAATATTCATGATAATCTCCGCAGAAGCATGGGCTATCGCCAGATTCCGCGCATGAGAAGGGCCATAATTGCTGCTATGAATTACAGTAAGCTTCGGATGCCGGATGCGGTCAAGGAGCTTGCGGGTATTATCGGTCGAACCATCATTGACAATAATTACCTCGAAGTCGGCAAAGGTCTGGGAAAACACAGACTCAAGCATTTCCTCAATATACTCCCCGTGATTGTAACAGGCAGTTATCACCGATATTGCAACAGCTCTTTTCATATATTAAATTCGTAAATAAACTTTAAAGTTAATTAGCCGCCTTGGTGTCAACTTCTGGCGGTCGCCTAAAAATCAATGAATGAGGTAATATATTACTGCCAGATATAAAATATTTCAAGAATATAACCCGAAAATGTTCTCGCCACAACTTGCGCTCAATAAATTGCTTTATCCAACTGGACAACTAAACAAATGTAACTTATATTGAAAATGTATAATAATTTTAACAGGCAAAAAGCAGGACAATAAAACTAATATGTTCATAAAACTATTTTCCCTTTCTAAATCTGTTTTACTCTGTTTTTTCCCAATCATCGGTCTGTTTCTTTGCTCATATTGCGCTTCTCCCCAAGCTTGGACCGATTTTCTGAAAGAATCAGTGTATAGATCC
>CALABZ010000043.1 GCA_937888615.1 uncultured Lentisphaeria bacterium
AAAATTTATCTCGCAAGAAACAGCTAAACTCAACGCGACTTCTGACGGTCGCGTCGTTTCACTCCCTTTTATTCCGTTTACAACTTGAACAGCCTCGAAAACCCCGTCAGAAAACAGTTGCATTGATTGAAAAAAGATTTTTCAATCAATTACATGAGAAACAATGGAACCCATCATCCGGTAACATGCTTTCCCCCAAATCTGTCTTAAAATTCAATGTGTTTTGAAGGCATATTCCGAACAGGAGTTTATGGTCCAAACCGGAGAAGAGGCCAGCAGAGGGAACATTTGAAGCATGGAAAAATGGAGCGAGTGATGGGAGTTGAACCCACGACATTCACGTTGGCAACGTGACGCTCTACCACTGAGCTACACTCGCTTATCAAAGTGAGATAATAACATACTGATATTTTTCCAAAAATCAAATCGATAATCAAGAAAAATTTGAATTTTCTGCGTTTTCTCTCCCCGAATATCAGCACAAGACGGCTTTTCTCCGGTTTGAGCCATAACCCGCCTCAAACGCTCCATCAAAAATTCCGATCATAAATTGCAGAAAATCCTTCGATCCATTATATAAACCTCAAATTAACAACATCATCCTTTCCGATTCAGCAAACTCAATGATGGCATCTTCATAATTTTTATGGTTCTTCTCCGGTTTGGACCATAAATAAACTCAAAACCAGCCTGTTTTTTGGGTTAAACACAAAAACAAGAGTTTTATGGAACGATGGGTTTGTTGTCGTGAACCGGAGATAACAGCGTTTTCCATGCAGTCAAGCCGTAATCCGGCATAACCGGTCGTTTCACTCCCTTTTATTCCGTTTACAACTTGAACAGCCTCGAAAACCCCGTCAGAAAACAGTTGCATTGATTGAAAAAAGATTTTTCAATCAATTACATGAGAAACAATGGAACCCATCATCCGGTAATATGCTTTCCCCCAAATCTGTCTTAAAATTCAATGTGTTTTGAAGGCATATTCCGGACAGGAGTTTATGGTCCAAACCGGAGAAGAGGCTAAAGAATGGCGCCCCGGGCAGGAATCGAACCTGCGACCACCTCCTTAGGAGGGAGATGCTCTATCCACTGAGCTACCGGGGCGCTGAATCCGGTTAATATATCACCAGTATCGCGTTTTTCAATGATTTAACCGGAAGAAAATTCGTTTCGGGTTGGACAAATCGCCATTTCGGATGTAATTTTATTGCTGAATTTCAATCGAGAGAATATTTTATGGAAAACGCAATCAAAACCATCCTGACCCAGATCGGCGAAGACCCTTCCCGCGAAGGCCTGCTGAATACCCCGAAACGGGTCGAAAAAAGCCTGAAATACCTGACCCGCGGTTATCATCAAAATGTTCAGGATGTCATTAACGGCGCCATTTTCACCGCCGAATCCGACGACATGGTTATCGTCAAAAATATTGAATTTTACAGCATGTGCGAACACCACATGCTTCCTTTTTTCGGTCAGTGCCACATCGGTTATATTCCGAAAGGCAAGATTCTCGGAGTCAGCAAACTGGCGCGGCTGGTCGATATGTTCGCGCGCCGCCTTCAAATCCAGGAGCGCCTGACTAACCAGGTCGCGCAGAGCATCCTTGAAGCCGTCGGCTGCGAAGGAGTCGGAGTCGTGATGGAAGCCCAGCACATGTGCATGTTGATGCGCGGCGTGGAAAAGCAAAACTCCATTATGACCACCTCCGCCATGCTCGGCAGTTTCCGCAAGGACGCCAGCACCCGCAGTGAATTTTTGAACCTGATCAAAGGATAAAGCCATGCGGGCACTGGTGCAGAGAGTGAAATCCGGAGCCGTCACCATCGAAAAAAACGAAACCCGACGGATCGGTCCCGGCCTCGTCATCCTGCTGGGCGTCACTCACGACGATACAGCGGCCGACGTCAAGTTTCTGGCGGACAAGTGCATGAATTTGCGAATTTTCACCGACGAAGCCGACAAAATGAATTTGTCGTTGCTTGATGTCGCAGGCTCCGCGCTGATCGTATCGCAATTCACCCTGTACGGGGATTGCCGCAAAGGCCGCCGCCCCGGATTCGACGCCGCCGCGCCTCCCGCGCACGCCATCCCGCTTTATGAGCAGTTCGTCGCGGAATTCAAGCAGGCGGGCATTCCCACCCAGACCGGAGAGTTCGGCGCCGGCATGCTGGTCGATATTCAAAATGACGGACCCGTAACTTTGATGGTGGAGTCGAAAAAATGATCAAGAAAAAAATTGTCGTTCTCGGCTCGACCGGTTCCATCGGCGAAAGCACCGCCAAAGTCATCCGCACATTTCCCGACAGCTTCGAAGTCGTCGGCGTCGCCGCCGGATGCAACGCGGAAAAGCTGGGACGCCAGGCGGCGGAATTCAACGCCCCCTTCGCAGTCATCGGCAACGAATCCATGATCCCCAAGGTGCGCGAATACGCACCGGATTGCCGGGTGTCCTCCGGGGAACAAGCTCTGATTGATCTCGCTACTCGTCCCGAAGTGGACATTGTATTGTGTGCAATCATCGGTACGGGGGGACTGCTCCCGGTGCTGAAAGCGCTGGAACTCGGCAAAACCGTGGCGCTCGCCAGCAAAGAAGTACTGGTCATGGCCGGAGAACTGGTCATGGGAACCGCCCGCAAACACGGTGGCCGGATCATCCCGGTGGACAGCGAACACAGCGCCATTTTCCAATGTCTCGCCGGGGTCCGCAATCCTGCCGAAATCCGGCGACTGCTGTTGACGGCCAGCGGAGGCGCGTTCCGCGATGTGCCAGCCCATGAACTTGAAAATATGACGTTCGAGGCTGCGTTGAAGCATCCCGCCTGGCAGATGGGGCCCAAAATTACCGTTGACAGCGCCACCATGATGAACAAAGGGTTGGAAGTGATTGAGGCGAGTTTCCTTTATGACGTGCCCCACGACCGGATCGATGTACTGATCCACCCGGAAGCAGTGGTGCATTCGCTGGTCGAATTCGTGGACAGCAGCATTCTCGCTCAACTTTCCGAGCCCGACATGTGCCTGCCGATCCAGTACGCTCTTTTTTACCCGGAGCGCCATCCCGGCAAACTCCGTCCGCTGGACCTGGCCGCTCACGGCAGTCTGCATTTCCGCGAGCCGGAACGGGTCAAGTATCCGACCCTCGACCTGGCTTACCGGGCCCTGCGCGAAGGCGGCACCATGTCCGCGGTATTGAATGCGGCGAACGAGGAAGCGGTGGAATTTTTCCGTCAGCGCAAAATCAAATTTACGGACATCCACCGGCTCATCGCCGCCGTGATGGACCGTCATGTCAACCATCCGTCCCCGGACCTCGGGACTATTCTGGAAGCGGACAGGGCGGCCCGGGCCTGTGCTCGGGAATATTTGGAAAAATTATAGGCGCGCATATTGTATTTCATTCGCGTCCGACTATATTAGCGACAGTAAATGATAGTATTTGACAATCAAATTATGGAGTAGACGATGGCAGATTATTTAAGAATTGCGGGTTCCGCAGTATTTCTGGTGTTCTTTTTCGGCTTTTGCATATTCATTCACGAACTGGGACACTTCATCGCGGCCAAGATCCGCGGTTTGCACATTATCGCCTTTTCGCTGGGCTTCCGAAAATTCTGGAGCAAGAAGATTAACGGCGTCGAGTACCGCCTCGGCTACCTTCCATTCGGCGGCTACGTTGAACTCCCCCAAATCGACAGCACCGGCACCCCGGAGGATGAAAACGGCAAGCCGTTGCCGGAAGCCAGTCCGACGGACCGGATCATCACCGCAGTGGCCGGACCACTTTTCAATATCCTGTTCGGTTTGGCGCTGGGATGCCTGGTGTGGGTATTCGGCGTCCCCCAGGACAGCCCGAAAATGAGCACGATCACCGTTTCCGAAATCAGCGAGGCCGGACCCGAATATCAGGCCGGACTTCGCAAAGGCGATAAAATCGTCAAACTGAACGGCGATGCCTTTTATGAAAGCTGGGGCGACTTCGCCAAGGACATCATGCTGAGCATCGGCAAGGTGAATCTGGAGGTGAGTTCGCCGGAGAAGAAAACCGTCACCTACGTTCCCCGCCCGGATAGTCCCTATGCCCCGTCCGGTTTGAGACGTGAAAAAATCGCCTATCCTTATTTCGCCCCGCTCATTCCGTTTACCATGTTCCCGCAGAAAGGCTCCATCGCCGCAAAGGCCGGGATCAAAAAAGGCGATATCCTGCTTGCCGTTGACGGGAAACAGATCACCACCTTTATGGATTTCCAGAATCTGCTTGACGCAAACGACGGCAAACCGGTGGAGCTGAAAGTCCGGCGCGGCGATAAAACCCTCACCATCGCCGGAATCACCCCTAAACCGATGGAAGAACTGAATAAGGAGCTCCCATTCCTGATCGGGATCAACTGGGATGCAAGCAAGAAAAACACTGATCTCGAAGTCAATGCCCTGATACCCGGCTATCCCGCCGAAGCCGCCGGATTGCGCAAAGGCGACATCCTCAAAAAGGTCAATGGAATTCCGCTCGCCAATCGTGAACAGCTCACCCAGATCACCCGTCAGGGCAAAGAGGTGAAGCTGGAAGTGGAACGCGCCGGTAAACTTCAGAATATTGTACTGATACCCAGAAAACAAAAATATTATACGATCGGCGTCGACCTGGCGGTGAACAACTATCCGAATCCGTTCCGCCAGCTTTACGATACGGTGGACCTGAGCTACAAATCACTGCGCAGTATTTGCTACGGGGTTGCCAACAAGATGGGACTGACGGACTCCGGCAGTACCATCGGGCTCCGCAACATGAGCGGACCGGTAGGAATCGGGCGGGTATTGTTCATATCGGTGTACCAGGGCTCGTTCATGTACGGCATCTATTTCGTCGTGATCGTCACATTCGCACTGGCGATTTTCAATCTGTTGCCGTTGCCGGTACTTGACGGCGGTCACTGCCTGATCGCGATTCTCGAGCTCATTTTCAAACGCAAAATGCCGGAGGGCGTGATCAAATACGTCAGCATGATGTTCGTCGTACTGCTGGTCGGCCTGATGGTTTACGTGACATTCATGGATATCAAGCGGCTGATTCCGGCCAAATATCTCTCCGGCCCGGACCAGACCGAGAACAAGGAGCAGCCCAATGTTTCTCCGGAACCAGACCCGACAGGTCAAGGTCAATAACGTTACAATCGGCGGCGGCGCCCCGGTTTCGATCCAGTCGATGACCAACACCGTCACCGCCGACGCCGTCAGCACCCTCGCTCAAATTCGCGAACTGGCCTCGGCCGGTTGCGACATTATCCGCGTAGCCGTGCCCGATTCGGACGCGGTGGACGCCCTGCCCGCGATCCTGTCCGGCAGTCCCATCCCCGTTATCGCCGACATTCATTTCGACTACCGGCTGGCGCTCGGGGCCATTGCCGCGGGCATCCACGGCATCCGCATCAATCCCGGCAACATCGGCGATGCCGACAAAGTCCGCCTGATCGCCGAAAAAGCCGGAGAAGCCGGGATTCCGATCCGCGTCGGCGCCAATTCCGGAAGCTTGTCGGAAGCCATGAGGAGCCTGCCGCCCGCCGACGCCTTGGTCGAATCGGCACTTGAACAATGCCGGATCCTGGAAGAATACGGATTCCGCGCCATCAAAGTGTCATTGAAAGCCTCCAACGTGCCGGTCACGGTTTCCGCTTATGAAAAATTCGCCGAGCGCAGCGACTACCCTCTGCACCTCGGCATCACCGAAGCGGGTACGCCCCAGAACGGCATCGTGAAATCAGCCGTCGGTATCGGTGCGCTGCTGCTGCGCGGCCTCGGCGACACCATCCGGGTCAGCCTGACCGCCCCTCCCCTTGCCGAAATCGCCCCCGCACGGAGGATACTGGAAGCAGCCGGACTGCGCGACGCCTCCCCTGAAATCGTCTCCTGTCCTACCTGCGGTCGTACCCAGATCGACCTGATCAAGCTGGCCGAAAAGGTCGAGAGCCTGATTCAGGAAATCAAACAGCAGAACCGCCGCATCAAGTTGAAAAAAATCGCCGTCATGGGCTGTGTGGTCAACGGACCCGGCGAAGCCCGCGACGCCGATCTTGGAGTCGCTGGCGGCAGAAGCCAGCTTGCGTTGTTCAAGCACGGCAAAATCATCGGAACATTTCCGGAAGCGGAAGGTTACGACGTACTGCGCCGGGAAATTCTGGCGAATACCGAGGAAATATCCGTACCGGAGTGAACGGGCCGGTTCAATTCAGTTCAATTCACCTGCAAACGGGCCGAATCTTTACTGACCATTGAGCGCAGATAGAAATCGCGTTTCCGGGTGTACGTCATTTTTTTGAAGACCGAGCTCAAGACTTTCTGACCGTCGGCATCCGCGAGATATCCCTTGCAGGTCAGCGTCAAATCCGAGTTTTCAAGAGCGGGAATATCTAAAACGAAACAAACCGAATCGCCATCGGCTGATTTGACAGTCAGGGGTTTGTCCGGCGCGGCCAGCGTCACCGTGCGTCCGTCGCCATACTTCAATTCACAGGCGGTAAGAGTACCCGAAGACACGTTGTATGTCCGTTTCATCGGCGCTTCGAACAAAATTTCCAGAACATTCACCGGGGTAATCCGGTAATAGTAGAGCAGACCGGGAATAATGGTCCGCTTTTCGCTGTTCTGGCGGACCGAAACCTGGGCGGTAATGTTGTCGATCTGCGGCATCTGCCGGTTCTGCGGATAGCTGTCGTAAGCAAGGACGATCAAACCGCCATTATAACTGACCAATGTACCGAGGACAACGACAATCAACGCAATCAGAAGCGGTATCCTGTATTTGCGCAGGGATTTGAGATGAAAAGTCATAGGATCAGGGTCTCGTGGGAACGGCGTAATTGATCACCGGCGCCACCCAGACAACCTTGCCGCTGGACCGCGACAGGACAATCGCCATCTGTTCGGCATAAGGATTCTCCTTGCCGGTGATGATCCACTGGTCGTTTTCCAGAAGGGCTTGGAAAGGCTCCTGGGCGGTCACTTTGTCGGCGCCGTAAATCTCTTTCAAATAAATTTTCCCAATCTCCATGGCCACATCAACGGAACCGACAAAGCCATTCGGCACACTGGTCATTTTCGTGGCGGCACAGCCGCTCAGGATAACGGCCGCAAATACGACTGCAAAACACAGGATCATTCTTTTCATATCGCGCTTTTCCTTCCATAATCTTTTGTATATTATGTCATGAATTCGGGATTTTTCAAACTCGAAAAGCCGTTTTTTCATACAGTAGTCCCAGAAAAATCCGAAAAAACGGAAATATGGGGCGCGACAGATCATACGAAAGCCGTAAAAGTACAGTACGAAAGTTCAATCACAATTTCAACGATAGGTATCGCGCAATGACATTACGGTCAGCGCCCGACGGACCTCGGCGGCAGTTGCATTTTCTTTCGACACAAATTCCAGAATGCGCTTTTCGCCGGGCAGCAGCGTCAGGCTGTTGTCGCTGAACCCGCCCGGAATCCCCGGCGTATCCAGCATGACGAAGAAAGCCGGTTTGTCGGTACTCAGCGCAACCCGGATCACGCCGTTCTTTTCCGTAACCTCCGCCTTTACCGTCGCCGTTTTCAGAGTACAGCATTTGAAAGCCTCGAAGAAATAAGTATTCCGGTGTTGATGCAACTGACCGTCACGGGCAACAGCTTCAGTGGTAAGTTCAACGAAGCAGTTGTCGGGGTCAAGTCCTTTCAGTTCGGATTCGCGGAATGTCTTCAGGCATTTGCTTTCGCCGGGGCGAAGCTGCGCCGTGCATTCGAAACGCCGGAGTTCCCGTCCGTCAAAATCATAAACGACCGCGACGGCGGAGACATGAAGACGCTCGTTCAAGTCGCTGACCGCATACAGCCGCGTCATTTTCTCCGCGTCCTTGAAGATCACACCAAGCACCGGCGCATAAAAACGTTTCGCATGGTAATGAAGCTGTTTCCACTTGCCGCCGTATTCGATGCTGGCCCATGAGGCGACCGGCCAATTGTCGTTCAACTGCCAGTAAATCGTTCCCATGCAGCGCGGTTTCAGCGTCCGCCAGTATTCGACCCCGGTCTTGATCCCAAGCGCCTGCTGAACCTGCGACAGATAAAGAAACCCGTCGAACGATTCCGGCATCCGGAAATAACGCCCGAACATGGCGATGATCGGCGCGTTGCCCTTGTTGCATTTCTGATGGTGGTCCATTACCGGCGAGAAAACATTCATCTGTTCCTCCGGGCAATACCGCGCCACCGTCTCGAGCGACGGAAACGACTGATAGCCGAATTCCGAACAAAACCGCGGCTTCACCGAGTAATATGCGCTGAAATCCTTCGCCCCATGCCAGACTTCCCAGTAATGCATGTCGCCGCAACTGTCGTCGTGCCAGCCGTCATTGAAATTGTTGGGACCGCCGCACGGCGAACTCGGCCAGAACACCCGCGACTGGTCCAGCTTCGCCGCAATCCGCGCCAATTCCCGGTTCAGTCGGTCGTAATTGATCAGATACAGCGTCTTTTTTTCCGAACCGTACCAGCCGGTGGCTCCGATCACTTCATTGTCGCCGCACCAGAGCGCCAGACAGGCATGACTGCGCAGGCGCGGGATCTGGGATTCCAATTCTTTCCGCACATTGTCGATAAACTCTTCCGTGGAAGGATACAAACTGCACGCGAACATCATATCCTGCCACACCAGCAGTCCTTTGCGGTCGCAAATCCGGTAAAATTCGTCGCTCTCGTACTGGCCGCCGCCCCATACCCGGATCATATTCATGTGGGCGCTCCGCGCCGATTCGAGCAAATTCTCCAGCGCTTCCGGCGTCTGGCGCGCCGGGAACGCATCAGCCGGAATCCAGTTGGCGCCCTTGCAGAAAATATCCACGCCGTTGACCCGGAAAAACATCGAAATACCGTATTCGTCCTTTTCATTGACCAGTTCAAGCGTCCGCAACCCGATCTCCCGTGTTTCGGACTGTCCGCCCAACTCCACCGTCAGCGGATACAGGGCCGCCTTGCCGTAGCCGTTCGGCCACCACAACTCGGGATTGCGGACTTCGAATGTCGTCTGAACACGGTTGAACCCTTTCTTCAAAGCGGCTTTCACCGTCCGACTCTCGCCGTTGAAGGTGAAGCGGACCTCCGCCCGACCGGAACGAACGGCATGCAGTTCAGCCGTTGCGGTGACGGCAACCTGATTTTTACCGTGCGCCTGCTCCGCGTTAACATGTTCAATCCGGGCAATATCCACGCCATGAAGGGTTAAGGGGGCGTACACTCCGCTGACCATCATGGTAATTCCCCAGTCCCAGCCGCCGTGGCAATGCACCTTGCGCACCAGGTTCAATCCGGGCGACAGCGAGACGGGGGTCATCGGGCACGGCAACAGCTGCCGGGCCGCAATCTTCGCCGCTTCCGGCTCCACCGCCTTGAACAGAATCCGAATCGAATTCCGCCCCGGCTTGAGGAATGATTTCACCTCCGGCCGGTAACGGGCGAACATATTGTCGCCGGCAAGAACTTTGCGTCCATTGAGATAAATGACGCCGAAAAGATCAAGCATTTCGACATTCATGAATACGCTTTCATGAGCCAGCAGTTCCGGCGGCACGTCGAATTCGCGCCGGTATTCCCAATCGTGCTTGCGCACCCACTGCACGTCGAGTTCGTTTTTCGCATAATATGGGTCCGGAATTTCACCGGCGGCCAGCAATGCCGAATAATTGTCGCCGGGCAACACCGCCGGAATGGTTTTATCCTGCCAGTCGCTGCATGACAAAGTCCAGTCGCCGCTCAAATCCAACTGATTGTATTTCATAAATCGATCTCCAAATCGTATTATTTTGTTAAATAAGATAACGCAATCGGCTTCAAAATCAATATCCGGCCTGGCCGAGTTTATGATACAAAATTCAAATTCATGCAAAAAATGCAACAAATCCTTGAATCATCATCCATTCCGGGTTATAGTTTAGCATGAACGAAAATCCAAAACAGTCAAAACGCCCGAACATGCGCCGGATCGCCCGCGAAACCGGTTACTCAACCGCGACCGTGTCCCGCGCCCTGGCGGGGTCGAACCTGATCACCGCCGACACCCGGCAAACCGTGCTGAATTGCGCCCGCGTCCTCGGCTATCGATTCGACAATTGCCGCCAGATCGCCGTCATCACGCCGGACCTTGGCGGCAGGGCCTATTTCGGACCGCTGGTTCACATGCTGGCCGCCGAACTGGAAAAATATGATTTTATTCCGGTCATGATTTCACTGAAGCACCTGAAACTGATCGAACAACTGCCGTTCTGCGGTGCTATTTCGCTGTTGTCGAATGATGGATTCGAACGCTATTGGGGCGAACGCCATATCGTCCCGCTGGTCTGCATCAACACCTCGCCGCGCCATCTCGACGGCATATTCATGGTCGGCTCCAACGACGCGCAGGGCATGGAACTGGCGGTGAACCACCTTCTCGAGCTGGGACACACCCGGATCGGGCGGATCGGCGGCAGGCATTCATTCAATTCACATGACAACTGGAACAGCCGCGCACGCGATATTTCTTTCCGCAATTTGATGGAGGCCAATCACTTGGCGGCGGACCTCCACACCATTCTCGACGACGCCGGTATGATCGAATCGGTGAAGTCCGTTCTGGACCGCAACGTCACCGCCCTCATCAACCTGAACGAAGGCGACGAACTCGCCGTCTATCATGCGTTGAACATTTTGGGGAGGAAAATTCCCGAAGACATTTCGGTGGTAAGCTGGTCCGAAGATTACGTCGCCCCCTATCTGTTTCCGCCCCTGACCAGCCTGCGCCAGAATTACATGATGCTGGTACAGGAGTCCTGCAAATTACTGCGCCAGCAGCTTGCGGGTGAAACGGTCGAAGGCGATGTACTGGTGGATTATCATTTTGTGGTCGGAGGAAGCACCGCCGCGCCGCGACGAATCACTCGACGGCGTCGAGGCAAATAACCGCCGCCCGGCGGGAAGCACTTTCAAAACCGCCGGAAATCATCCGAGTAACTTCCCTCATGTCTTCTTCCACCTCGAGACGGCGTTCACCGCCCGGCAGGATGCGTTCCAGCGCCGGAACCAGATTCCGGGGATTCACGCGATATTGGAAAAATTCCTCGAAAACTTCCTTGTCGGCAATCACATTCACCATCGTGAAAAATCCGCGATAGAGCCGGACCAATGCCCCGGCCAGCAGCGCGGTAAAGACATTCAGCTTATAAACGACCACCAGCGGCAATCCGGACACCGCGCATTCGACCGTCACGGTACCGGAGGCGGCGAGGCCGGTTCCGGCGCGCTGCTGCCAGTAGGAGGTGTCGCCGGAAGTAATTTCAACCTCGGGCATTTCCGGGTGGCGCTCCCTGAACTTACTGTAAACGGCGTTGCAATGCTCGAATACTTTCGCCCGGGGAGTCGGCAGGACAAACCGCAATTTCGGGTGTTTGGAGCTGAGGACCAGAACGGTTTCCAGCATCGGGATCAGTAAACGATTGATTTCCATGGTGCGGCTGCCGGGAAGCAGCAATACGGTATTGGGGGCGCGGACGATTTCGGGATCACGCCGTTCGCTCATAATCTCGATCAGCGGATGTCCGACGAATTCGACGTCGAGGCCGGTTCCGGCATAGACTTCGGGTTCGAAGGGAAAAATCACCATCATTTTGTCGCAATACTCGGCCAATTGTGGAATCCGGTGTTTGCCCCAACTCCAGACCTGCGGGCTGACGTACCAGATGACTTTGTGCCCGCGTTTGTGAAGCTGTTTGGCAAGGCGGAGATTAAACCCCGGATAGTCGATCAGGACGATCGCATCCGGTTTTTCGCGGTCCGCCCTGCGGAGCAGCATTTTGAAGACCGTAACGATCTTGCCGATGATCTTCAGGACTTCGACGAAGCCAACCACCCCGAGTTCCGTGGAATCGACCATGATCTCCACCCCGGCCTCGGCCATGCGATGGCCTCCCATACCGGCGACGTGAAGTTCCAGGCCGCGTTTTTCGGCTTCGGCCCGCATTTCGTGACAAAGGCGAGCGCCATACATATCGCCGGAGGATTCGCCGGAAATGATCCAGATGTTGCGTTGTTTACCCATCAATGATGCGAGAAAATCCGTTCAGAGGCGTGATACAGGGCCACGCCGAGTTCATTGGCGCGCTTGATCACGTCCGCGTCTTTCAGCGAACCGGACGGCGCGATGATCGCGGTGACGCCCGCGGCGGCGGCGGTTTCCACGCCGTCGGCGAACGGGAAAAAGCCATCGCTGGCCATGACGGAACCGTCAAGCGTGGCGGCACCCTGATATTTGGCGTTGAATTTGGCGATGGCCTGTTCAATGGCCCCCACCCGGTCCTGTTCGCCGGTACCGACGGAGAGCGTCTGCCCGTTTTTGGCAATGACCACCCCGTTGGAACGAACACTTATATTGACATACCAGGCAAAAAGCAGGTCTTCGAGCTGTTCGGGCGTGGCCGCGACGGTGGATTCAACCCGTCCGCAGGCTTTGTTTTCGCCGACAGCGGGCTTCAGGTCGGCCACACTGCGCAGGTTGGTCAGGAGCGGTTCGGCCAATACGAGGGAACCGTCGGCCAGCACTTTGATGGTACAGGCGGCGGAATCGCCGACGTATTTCGGCAACATACTCAGGTCGCCGCATTTGATAATGCGGATATGACGGTTCAGCTTGTAGGTTTCCTGATCGTTGAATACGGCCATCGCCGCCGGAGTGACCGAAGGGGCCACCACGCATTCGTTGAACGTGGCCATGATTTCACGTGCGGTGGTTTCGTCGATTTCGACATTGAACGCAATGGCGCTGCCGAAAGCGGCGCGGGCATCGCAGTCGCGCGCTTTGATATAAACGTGGCTGAGCGATTCGCCGGGGCGTGCCACCGCCGCGCCGCTGGGGTTCACGTGCTTCATGACCGCGCAAGCGGGCTGGTCAAAGAACTTGACGATATTGAGCGCATAAGAGATGTCTTCCAGATTGGTCTGGGAGAGCCCGCTTTTGCCGTCTTTCAGGATTTCCATGTCACCGATGGGGGAAACGGCATCGGCCGGTTTGTAGTAGGCCGCGGGCTGATGAGGATTGGTTCCATAACGCAAATCGTTGACTTTGACATACTCACGTCCGTTGATCACCGTCGTCCCGGGAAAATTGCCGACGTTCTTCGATAGATAAGTGTTGCGGTTCAGCTCTTGCGCCATAATTTCCAAAACCTCCAAAAAATAATTAACATAAAGATTGCCTATTAAAGTAGATGCATTTGGACGATTTATCAAATAGCGGAGCCATAAAAGAGCTTAAATTATTTCCAGTTCATCCGGTCCCGGGACCACAAGACCAGTGGTTATTGAGGATATTTATCAGTTTTCGCGCGCGTTTCGGAAACATTTCGGACTCAGCCCCTCCGCCATGCGATTAAGTAAGAGGATTGATTTGCAATAATCCCAATTGCATTTATATTATGCAATTCATTAATGGAAGGATGGCACGTGGAAGGATTTTTCATCACATTTGAGGGGCCGGAGGGAGCCGGCAAAACCACCCAGATCAAAATGCTGGAACCCTGGCTGGCATCGAAAGGACGGCAATACATCACCACCCGTGAACCCGGGGGGACTCCTCTGGCGGAAAAAATCCGCGATGTCGTCAAACATTACAACAACTCCGGCGAACAGGTCTACGACAAAACCGAGCTCCTGCTCTTCGCCGCCAGCCGGGCTCAGCATGTGCATTTCCTGATCCGGCGTGAACTGGACGCCGGCAAAGTAGTCCTCTGCGACCGCTTTACAGACTCCACGCTTGCGTATCAGGGGTACGCCCGCAACGGCAATATCAAGTTCATCGAAGCGTTGAATCATTATGCCGTCGAGGGGCTGAAACCCAACCTGACCATCCTGATGGACCTGCCGCCCAGCAGCGGACGCGAACGGACCTCGCACCGTCCCGAAACGCAGGGCGTCCACGACCGGCTCGAAGCCGAAACCCTCGATTTTCACGAAAAAGTAAGGCAGGGATACCTGGAACTGGCCCGCAAAAACCCGGACCGGATCAAGACCGTCGACGCCAGCCGGAACCCGGAACAAATCCACGTCGACATCATCAAAATCCTCGAAGAACAATATGAATTTTAACGATTTTGCAGAAAAATACCCGGAAATAACCGATTGCCTGAAAAGGGCGCGCCGCGAACACCGTCTGGCCCATGCCTATCTCCTTCACGGCGACACCGCCGAGATCCGGCGCGATTTCGCCAAAGCCCTCGCCCAACTGGCCATATGCCCGGAAAGCAAAGCCGACGGCTCCCCGTGCGGCGTCTGCCCGATCTGCGACCAACTGAACCGCGATGTCTACCCGGAATACCATACACTGAACCCCGTCGGCAAGGCCTGGCGCATTCAGGTGGGCGACCGTACCAACCCGGAACCGAATACCGTCCGTTATTTTGAAGAGCTTTTTTACCTGACCAGTACCTCCGGGGCCGACCGCAAAGTCGGCGTTATCTTCGACGCCGACCGTATGAACACCGAATCACAGAACGCTTTTCTGAAAACCCTGGAAGAGCCGCCCCCCGATTCGTTCTTCATCCTTGCCACCGGCAATCCCTCGGCGCTGCTGCCAACCACACGCTCCCGCTGTCAGAGCATCACCCTGCTGGAAAATCGTTGCCGGTTCGAATTTCCCGGCGCCAAAGAGCTTTTCACCGCGCTGTATAAACTGCAATTCGAAGCCGCCGGCGATCTTCCCGCTGCCGAACAGGCCGCCGCCAATATCATCGTGCTTTCGCGCCAGCTTGAGGATCAGGCCGAGGACAAAACCGATAATGAATGGGCCGAACGGCTCGCCCAGGCCGAAGAAATGGACCCCGCCATGCGCAAACGCATGGAGAAACAGGTCGCTTCGGGCGCGGCGGGGGAATACATGCGCGTCCGCAAATATTTCCTCGGTGCCATTCATACGTGGTTCGCCCAGGTTTACCAACTATCGGCCGGGGCCGCCATGGCGCACCTGGCCAATCCCGAAATGTTCGACGGCATTAACCTGCCCCGGCTCCCGGAAGAGAAGGCGCTCTCGGCCTTGCAGGAGGCGGACAACCTTCTTTACAACATGTATTTCAATATCAACGAAGAACTGGCCCTGCGTTCCTTCTGCATGAACGTGGCATTGAAAAAATAAAGGAATCCAAACATGATCAATATCGCCCTGGCGACAACCGCTTTGATTCTCCATAAAACGCAGAACCGCGCCATCCTAGAGAAAAAAATATCATTGACCGCAATATTATTGGAAAAGCATAAATGACTTTTTGACCGAAAACATTTGACTTTTAAGGGCTCCGACTGTATTTTCCAGTTGCTAATCATAAAAAAGGTGTCACCAAACGATGACTGAACGTCTTTGTATAATCGTCCCCTGTTACAACGAAAGCGCATGTATCCTGAATGTGCTCAAAGATATCAGGACATTTCAGCCGGATGCCCGAATCGTCGTCGTGAACGACTGTTCTACTGACGACACCGCCCGTATCGTTGCGGAAGACGGTTCGGCGGTACTGCTGAACCTGCCGGTGAATCTCGGC
Source organism: uncultured Lentisphaeria bacterium (assembly GCA_937888615.1). Taxonomy (GTDB): domain Bacteria; phylum Verrucomicrobiota; class Lentisphaeria; order Victivallales; family Victivallaceae; genus UBA5239. The sequence continues at coordinate 15,591 of CALABZ010000043.1, forward strand.
GTCGGCGCCGCCGTGCAGACCGGATTTCTTTATGCGCGGGAAAATGGATTTGAATTGGTGGTCAAATTCGACGGCGACGGACAGCATTCCGCCAAGATGATCAAGTCCTTGATCGAGCCCTTGCAAAAAGGCGAAGTCGACTTAGTGATCGGCAGTCGCTTCCTGGCCCGGGACGGATTTCAGTCAACCGCACTGCGCAGAGTCGGAATATCCTTTTTCCGGGGACTCTGCCGTCTGTTAACCGGGCTGGTCATCACCGACAACACTTCCGGGTTCCGAGCTTATAACGCCAATGCGTTGGCCTTCGCCGCGATTCATTATCCATCATTTGACTACCCTGAACCGGAGGAAGTCATCCTGATGGGGCGTAACGGTTTCCGGCTCAAAGAGGTTCCGATCGTCATGCATGAGCGACAGGGCGGCAAGTCATCCCTTGCTTCCGCCGGAAACTCAATCTATTATATGCTGAAAGTCAGTTTGTCCATGATTTTCGCCGCGGCCCGGCCACGATTCGAAAGGAGCACGAAAAAATGACGACGATCCAACTATTTTCGATCATTTTCAGTTTATCGTTCACCATTATCGTCTTTTATTTCATTTACAAGGCCAAGCTGAAAGAAGCCTATGCATTGATCTGGGTTCCGACCAATTTGTTCTTTCTGATTTTATCCCTGTGGCAAAAAGGGCTTGACTGGGTTTCCAATCTTATCGGCATCTATTATCCACCGGCGGCGCTCTTTCTGGTCATGTTCGGCGGTATGCTGCTGATTCTGTTCCAGTTCTCCTGCGTGCTCTCCCGCCGCGCCGACGACATCAAGACCCTGTCCCAACGTCTGGCATTGCTGGAAGAAAAAATGTCAAGGGCAAAAAAGAAAAATGAATGACTATTCAGCGCTCCACACATTTGTAATTTGCGCCTACCGGGATAACCCCTTTTTGGAAGATTGCATCCGCTCACTGACCGGGCAGTCCGCCCGTTCATCCATCATCCTTTACTCGTCCACTCCGACGGACAAGCAACGAGAACTGGCCGAAAAACATGGACTACTTTATCATGTGGAAGCAGGCGGACAGGGCATTCATTTCGACTGGAACAAGGCGCTGGACCTGCCGGACCCCCCCTATTGCACGCTGGCGCATCAGGATGACATTTACCTGCCGTCCTATGCTGAAAGAATGGTAAAAGGACTGCAAGCCAACCCGGATGCACTGATCGGTTTTACCGATTACGCTGACCTGTTGCCAGACGGCTCGGCGAAACGCTGGCGCGCCTATTTGAATATAAAGCGCTTGATGCTGACGCCGTTTTATCTGAAACGCTGTATCCGTTCCAGCTTCTTCCGGTTGAGTGTCCTGCGGTTCGGCGATCCGGTCTGCTGCCCGTCGGTCACGTATAACCTGAAAAACCTCGACGGAATCAGGTTCGATTCCGGTTTTTCCGTAAATCTGGACTGGATGATGTGGATCAACCTGGCCAGGCGGTCCGGCGCTTTTCTCTACCTCCGGGATTGCCTGATGTACCATCGAATTTCAGATATCATGGAAACCAGTGCGGCGCTTTCCGACAATCGCCGCCGGGACGAAGACCTGAAGATCTTCAAAATGATATATCCCGCTCCCGTTGCCAGGCTGATTCACCGTCTGTACGCCTTTTCCTATCGGAGCAATCGAAGCTGATGAATAAAAGTATTGTCATGATTCAAAGCATCCTTAAAGAGAAAAAACTTCCGTTCGAGATTATTCGCTTCATCCTGGGTGGATGTACCACCGCCGTGGTGACATTCGGAAGCTACTGGTTGATGACTGACGCACTGGGTATCCGCCCCGTATTGTCGGTAATATTATCCACCCTGCTGGCCTGGTGTTATTCCTTCGTCATCAACAAAGCCTTGGTATTTCTCGATAACCGCAAAGAAAAAGCACTCCGTCAGGGAACCGCCTTCATCATGTTACAGGTTACCCTGCTTTTTTTCTCCTGTGTCATCATGTTCGTCGCCCATGATCTGTTTGGAGCCAATGATAAAATGATCGTAATCGCCTGCGCCGTGGTCAATGCCGTGTTGAATTTTCTCGGCATGAAGTTGTTCGTATTCAAGAACGTGGGGTGAGGTCAGTTTCGCGCTTCGTATACGACGTGGAGTTCATTGCCGACAAAATGATCCTGAAAGACCCGGAACCGAAACGGGAAATGCCGCATTTTCACCAGAGTAAAACCGGAAATATCCGTTTCAGAAAAGGTCTCCTCATTGCAATATGTCACATGGGCAAAATGGCTTTTGAAGCCGGCCATGTCCGGAACGATGAATACCATCCGCCCGATTCCAAGCCTGCCGCACGCCTCTCCCAACCGGCAAAGCGCACGCCCGGGGTCCGCCAGGTGTTCCAGCACATGTGAACAAATCAATGTCTGTATCTCATCTTCCGGGCTCAGCATCAATAGTCTGAAATCATCCTCTTCCGGCTTGCAGTGCCGACAGTCATATCCCGTCTTCTGCAGGAATTTCACGCATTGAGGATTCACCTCAATGCCGACGGAACCAGCGGGAAGGCATTTCAGGAGTTCCCCCGCGCCGCACCCGAAATCAACCGTTTTACCACGCGCCAAGGCAACTGCAGAACGGAGAAAAATATTCCGTACAATTTGACGAAGCCATGAACGCCTGGAGGTTTGGAAGTCGAAATATTCCTGATTATATATCATTCGTCGATTCTCTGCCCTTTAAAATCCAACGTAAATATACAACAGTGCATCGCAAATCGCAAGGGAAAAAATGAAATCATAACCAAATTTTCTCCATTGCCGCCAAACCGTATTCGGCTGCAATATGATTTCCTGATGTGATGGGCGGACTCCAACTTGCATTCGGCTCGATCCGGCTGTATATTTCGGGCTATGGAAAAAATTGTCATCACCAGCCTGCAGAATCCATCCGTCAAAATGGTCTGCAAACTACGGGACCGGGCCGGGCGCGATCAATATCAATTGACCGTGCTGGAGGGCTATCGGGAGCTTACCCGTGCATTCGAATACGGCATGGAAATGGTTGAATGTTATTATTGCCCGGAAATGTTCCTCGGCGAAAATGAATTCCCATTGCTCGAAAAACTCGCCGCCGCCGGCGTCCGGACCTTTGAAGTCGCACCCCACGTCCTGACAAAAATGGCTTACCGCGAGCGTCCGGAGGGCCTGATCGCCACCGCCCGCATGAAACGGCATCGACTGGAAGACCTGCCGGTCGTCAAAAACGGTTTTTATCTGGTGGCCGAAGCGATCGAAAAACCCGGCAATCTCGGCTCCATGCTTCGTTCCGCCGACGCGGCCGGGGTTGACGGGCTTATTCTTTGCGATAAAGGCACCGATATCTATAATCCGAACGTGATCCGAGCCAGTACCGGAGCGCTTTTCTGTGTGCCGCTGGCCGAAACCGATTCCGTCACCGCGTTGGAATGGCTCCGGGCCAACAATATTCAGACCCTCGCCGCCACGCCGCATACCAATTATAATTACACCGATGTCGATATGACCGCCGGAGTCGCCATCGTAGTCGGACGCGAACAAACCGGTTTGACCCCGTTTTGGATGGACCATGCCGACCTTCAGGTCAAAATCCCCATGCTCGGCATGATTGATTCACTGAACGTCACCGCCGCCGCCACCATTCTGCTCTATGAAGGCGCCAGACAGCGGCAATGGTGCAAACCGCAATGGGCCTGCCGATGAACGAAATATTCCTGAATGATGTTTTCTCGGAACTCTGGCATGACCTCGATCCGATCACCGAAGCGGACAAGCTCGACGGCGAGGTTTTCCGCAAAGTAAAAACCCGCCGTACCTTTCGCTTCGAATTGAACGGGCGCGGATACTTCGTCAAAATTCATAAAGGCGTGGGCTGGCGGGAAATCCTGAAAAATCTGTCCCAGTTGAAAATACCGGTTCTCGGAGCTTCAAATGAATACCATGCAATCCGACTGCTGGAGAAACTCGGCGTTCCGACCATGACCCCCGCCGCCTATGCCTCGCGGGGCACGAATCCGGCGGCCATCGAATCATTTCTGATCACCGATGAACTGACGGAAGTGATCAGCCTTGAGGACTACTGCCGGGACTGGGAAAATTTGCCGCCATCTTTTCACGAAAAAACAGCATTGATCCGGGAACTGGCCCGAACCGCCGCGGCCATGCACGACAACGGGCTCAACCATCGCGATTGCTATATCTGCCATTTCCTGTTGAAAAAATCGACCGGGAAACTGCATGTGATCGACTTGCACCGCGCACAAATCCGAAAACGCATTCCCTATCGCTACCGGGTGAAAGATACGGCCGGGCTGTATTTTTCCGCCATGGATTGCGGGTTGACCAGGCGCGACCTGCTTCGTTTCGTTGCCGTTTACGGGCGGCGCACACCGGATTTCTGGCGTGATGTCCGTACCGTTGCCGAAAAGCTCTATCGCAAGGTTCACGGACGTCCCAGTCGTTATTCCGACTGAATCCATTCCATTTGACTTTATTCAAAAATATGGTATATTACCATAAGTCGTCATTGTCAGTCG
>CALABZ010000044.1 GCA_937888615.1 uncultured Lentisphaeria bacterium
AAACAGCGAAAGGCGATTTTGAGCGGGGTTAACGGATGTTCCCGGCGGGTAAATTCGCCTTTCGCTGTTTTGGCAAGCTTGCCGTAAAAGAACTCGCGCAGTTCGGCATAGGGGGATTCCTTGGAGTTCACCCATATGTAAACACTGCCGAAATTTTTCTTTTTGCCGCTGACCGCATACAGGATCACGGGCAGGTTCAGTTCGGCACAATAATCAATCTGTGAACCGGCGTCGCGAAAGATTTCCTCGATTCCGTTCGGGTAATAATGGTGGTGCGGTTCCGAAGCCCAGATCACAGGGACTACCGGCTTGCCGTACAGGACGAATTTCTGAAGGTGGCGGAAGAATTTCTCGTCCTGTATGGAATAAGCGTCCAGCAGCCAGCCGTCAGCCCGGATATCGAGCCTCGGTTCGAGCGGTTCGCTGAGCCACTGGAATACCTTGACGCCATAGGTTTTGGTGATATAGTCGTATATCCGGTTCATCAGGTCGATCTGTCCGCCCCATGTGATGTTTTCCTCGTTCGGCACAATCGCATAGATCAACTCGGGGTATGTCTTGGCTCCGTCATCGGAACGGAAGAAATCATCCAGTTGTGCTTTGGCGCTTTCCCACGGCGGGAGCGGATACTTCCAATCCTTCGGCTTGGTGAAATTCAATTCGAAGACATAGTATTGGCGTTTGCCCTGCTGCCGGAGTTCTCGATGTTTTTCCCAGAATGCCCGCTTTCGCGCCGGATCGCTCATCCGGGACAGGACGACCCGTCCAATTCCGGTCGGCCAGTCGTCGTTGGATGGTACATAAAGTCCCGCCACTGTTCGATCGGGGCTCCCGGCAAACAGAGGAATTATCGCCGTGAACAGAGTAAATAGAAAGATATGACGCATGTTCTTTCTCACAGTTCGTTGATTTTTTTCAGGGCGGTCCTGTAATAGTTGGGACCGCCGTATACGTCGTAGTTGGACATGTAGATACGGACCTCGGAAAGATTATCCTGCTTGATTCCCCCGCTGCCGTCAAAGGCCGTATAAGGAATATTCGGCCAGTGATGCAGCCGTTCGGGTTTGTAAACTTCGCAGCAGGTGAAAAGTTCCTGCGACGGATGCTTCATGGAGGTTATCTTGTAGGGG
>CALABZ010000045.1 GCA_937888615.1 uncultured Lentisphaeria bacterium
TGGCCGAATCTGGTCTTCAAGATTAGCCGAAACACTATTTCCTGCTGGTCAGTCAAAAGCAGAGCCAGACCCAACCAAGAAACGAAGCTGTACAATGCGCCGTTCACCAATATTTTTACGGATCATCATTTTTGTCCGCCGAATGAATTTCACGAAATCCGCGAGGAAAACATGATCGACTTTGCCCGCAAAGCCGTGGATATTTTCTTTCGCGGCCGTTTTTCGCATCTTTACAGCAATATGTTGAAAAGCATCTCTTATTCGCGGGGACGGGACCGCTTCTGGGTGAAGATGGTCAAGGACTTGGAACAGGGCAAATGTAAATCGTTTCCGAATCAATATCTCGTATCATCCAATATGAAGTTGGGAGATATTTTATCATGAAGCATACCACCCCGCCGGAATTTCACACGCAGCCGGTTTATATTGAACTCGTGGGAGCCGGGGCGACCGGCTCGCTGATTCTTGCCGGACTGGTCCGGCTGCATCTCGCCATGCTCGAACTCGGACACCCGTACGGATTGACGGTTCGCTGTTGGGATCCCGATACCGTGTCGCACGCGAATATCGGCAGACAGCTTTTCGTGGCCGAAGATATTTCACAAAACAAAGCGGTTACGCTTGTTTCCCGTTACAACTATCACTTCGGCCTGAACTGGGTGGCGGAACCGGAGCGCTTCACCTCCACGCAAGGTTTTCGCGGTGGCAACGTGATTGTAATCGCCGCCGTGGACTCCCGCAAATCGCGTGCCGAAATTCACGAAGCCATCGGGAAATATTCCAAAGCCTATTGCATAGACTGCGGTTGCGGCTTGGATTATGCTCAAATCTATGTGGGTAACGGTTCGCCGGAACTGCCTTATCCGTGGGTAAAACACCCGGAACTCATCGACGCTTCGCAGGACAAGGCGGTCAGAACAAGTTGTTCCATGGCGGATTCGCTGGAACGTCACGGTTTGTTCATCAACCAGTTTGTAGCCACCGGAGTATTGGAGATCATCTGGCAGTTGTTCCGTAATGGTGGACTGAACTATTCCGAGCTCTACTTCAACCTCAAATCCGGAAGAATGACGCCCCATATGATCGAATCCGCCGGAAAAGCCGCCGCATAACGAATCGCAATACGGACACTATGGCTATTGATGATTGATCTCATGCTCCAACGCAGAAAGCGCATCGCAAATCTCATCCCAGGCAGGGTAATCGCCGAATATCATCGTCCGCATCGCCCTGTAGTCGTCCTTCAATGGCTTCATGGAATGTTCCGCGGGCAGCAGTTGCACCATACCGGGAACCGCAAGATCATATCTTGCCCATCCACGCGGATAAAATTTCTTTTTGAACTCGACAACAGCCGTCAGCAAGTCTTTCCTTTTTAACGCAGTTTGCGAGAAGGCGCTCTTACTCATCATGAAAAGATCATAGTAATGACGCGAATATCGCAACGGCACGATCAAATGTTCCGGGCGGTAATGTTCCTGATGTAAAATAGTCACTTTCTCCCAAAATGTCCGTTCGGCAAGAATGGTCGGAACCGGAAAAGGCTTCATGTCAAGTTCGGGAAACGCATCCGCAACATACGATCGGACAGGAAAATTCTCGTTTGGAATCCATGCCGCCAAAGGACCGATCTCCAACCTTACATTCGGCGTTATGTAATTCTTGGTAAACGATTCCGGATATTTGACCAACAGGACATGGGAGTCGCGCGGGTCGGGAACCACACCGCATTCCGGTCCCATTGCCGCCGCAATTTTCCGGCACAACGTCCGCGTAACGTATTCCCCGGAAATTTCCTGTACGCTTTTGTTGAACGCATCCTGTTTGGAATTGGAGCGTGCCGCCAATGGATTGTCAGCGGTAACGCAACGCCAGTCGAGGATTAAATCCAAATCCTCGGAAAAGCGCTGTATCAGGTGAAAAGCCTTTGACAACGACGTTCCGCCTTTGAAACGGAGCATCTTTGCCAGCTCTGGATTGCCAAATACCTTTTGCAAAGTCCAGCATACCCAAAAATCTTTCTCAATCATCTCCACCGGAATATGCGTTTGCGCCGCGGCGGTGGTGAAAATCGCATTACGATCTTTTTCCGTCGCGTCAATAATTCTTTTCATATCGTCCTCTCTCCTCCGGCGATATCGGAAATGATTTCGTAAATCCATCCGGACACCGCGGCTGTGTCGGTTTTAATTTTCTGCCAGAAATCTCCGTCAAATTTTTGATGAAAGGCTTTCTGAATTTCCGGATTGATGCGTTCCCGCCCCAAGGCCCGAATTCCTTGGACCACCAAGGCGCTTTCGGGATATTTGAACACCATTTCTCTTTGTGCAGAATGCTTGAACTCAAGAATTCCGCAATTCAAATTGAATTTTCGCGTCGGACCGTCGGTCAAATATATGGTACGTCCGGGGATCTGAGTGGAAATTCCGAAATAGTTCAAGGCGGTATCGCCGGTCGGGTAAATGACCCAACGAAACTTGCGGGCAAGAGCTGCGGCAGCCGCATTGATATCCGGTGCAGCATTCCGCTGCAGAATTGTACTGAAGACCGGATAATCGTAAATCCCGCGACAAATCCGCCGAATCTTGTTTTCTTTCCACAGAGACGAAAGGGTCGCATCGATCTCATAGCGTTTAAAATCGCCTTGAAAATCGAATGCGGAGAACGTCCAACCCCTTCCATGTCCGCAAATCCTTGCGAATATCTTATTTTTTATAGAGTTACGCATATGTAATCCACATTTATTTTATAGAAAAATACATCAATTTTTCTACAAATCAATCCCCATTCCGCAAATACATGAAATTTTTTCTGTTCCAGGTGCGAATAACAGAAAGAATTCTTTTCCTTTCGTCGGCGCGGCGGCACAAAGTGACCGCGCCGACAGATCAGGAACTCAGAAAGAGTTCAACTTGAGCGTGGAGCAAATCTTATACAGGAGAAGAAGATCATGGCAATCAATCTCACCGACAGCGACGCCTTGGAACGCCTCGAAGCCAAACTCAAAAATCTGACCGATTATCAGGAAACGATGAAGGGGATCAACATCGTTGTCCGCGATAAGAGGAGTACGGACGACGAAAAGATCAAAACGATTTGCGAACGGTTTCATGTGACGCGGGAGAGCGCACAGGAAATTGTGCATCCGAAGGAATCCTGGCATTCCCCGGGTGTCCAAAGTTGGCAGCTTTCAAACAATTCTGCGGAAATCCGACGCATCAAGCAAAGAATCGAAGAGGTCGTCCGGTATCGGAATGAAATCAAGAAAACTGAAGAAGCGGGTGGTCTGCCGGAGTTTGAGTTCGACGGAGGCAATATCGTGGACAACATCCCGGAAAACCGGCTTCAAATCTTTTTCGATGACAAACCGGATGCGGAGATTCGCACAAAGCTCAAACGGAACGGTTTCCGCTGGGCTCCGAGCAATGGCGCATGGCAGAGTTACCGCAATCATCACACGCTCAACTGGGC
>CALABZ010000046.1 GCA_937888615.1 uncultured Lentisphaeria bacterium
GCGAACCCGAGGACAGGATCAGGATATTTCCCCGCAGCGGCACACCGAATACATACCGCGCCGAAATCAGGATGATCGTCAGTCCGACCATCCCCAGCATAAAATTGATCAGCGCCTTGGCGAACAGTACTTCGCCGGTCCGCATGGGGGTGATGAAAATAGCCTCGAAATTCCCCCGTTCGTATTCGCGCGCCATCACCAGCGAAGTCAACAGCGCCCCAATCATCGTCATCACCATCACCACCACGCCCGGCAACAGGTAGTAACGGCTGTTGTTGGAATCGTTGAACCACATCCGCGACTGAATCCGGATTCCGCTGCTGTCACCGGCGCCGCCAATGCCCGCCACCACACCCTGCACATAATTCTCGACCATTCGGGCTCGAACGATATTTGGGGTGGTCACCACCAGATACATGGTCAGATCACCTTCTTTCAGGTGGCGCGCGTAGTCCTGCGGCAAATAGAGACAGGCCTCGCAGCGGTGGGCGATCAACGCCCGTTTCGCCGCGTCCGTACTATGAAAAACACCCTCGAAACGAAAATAACGCGACCCTTTGAAACGTCCCAGCAGGTCATTGATCGCAGTGGAATTCTCGTGCGTCACCACCCCCAGTTTGATATCCTTGATATCCATTGAGATGCCATAACCGAAAATCACGATCATCACGATCGGCAGGATCAATCCGATGGTCAGGCTGAGTTTGTCCCGCAGCAGTTGCCGGGTTTCTTTCAGGATCAGGATTCGGATCCGGCGCAGTTCAGCGTTCATTTTCGAGGTTCCTCCGGATAATGGACAGAAACGCTTCTTCCAGCGTGGCGTCTTCGTCGCCGCTCATGGCGCGGATTTCGCCGGCACTGCCAGTGGCCAGGTTCCGGCCGTCGGCCATGATGATCATGCGGTCGCAGTATTCGGCTTCGTCAAGGAAATGAGTCGTGATGATGACGGTGGTGCCGCCGTCGGCCAGATCGGCGATCCGCCGCCAGAAATCGGTACGGGCCATCGGGTCGGCCCCCGAAGTGAGCTCGTCCAGGAAAAGGATTTCGGGTTCATGAAGCAAGGCGCAGGCCATACTCAGGCGTTGTTTGTAACCGCCCGGCAACAGTCCGGTACGGGTTTCCCGGTAACGAAACAGCTCGAAACTGTCCAGCGCCCAGTCGATCCGCTCCCGGAGCCGTTGTCCGGTCAGCCCGTAGGCCCCGCCGAAAAATGACAAATTGTCAAGGATCGACAAATCCGTGTACAGGGAAAACTTCTGTGCCACGAACCCCAGCTTCCGGCGGGCGGTTTCCGGCGCATAACGCAAGTTCACGCCCGCCACTTCCAGTGTCCCCGCGTCCGCGCCAGACAGTCCGCAGAGCATGCGGAACGTCGTACTTTTGCCAGCCCCGTTGGCCCCCAGCAAGCCGAATATCTCGCCCTCGCGGACCTCGAAACTGATGTGGTCCACCGCGGTGAAACTGCCGAATTTCTTCACCAGTCCCTCGACTTTGACCTTGACCGGTTTACGGGAAAAATCCACAGGCGCAATATCCTCCGCAACCGCCGGAGTCGCGGCACTTCGCGCTCCTTCCTGTTTCAAATCCCCGACCAGAAGCCGGAGAAAACCGTCTTCGAAGCGCGGTTCCACTGCTCTGTCCGGTTCCTTGCCGGAAGCGAGACAACGGATTTTCCGCCCATCGATGGATGCGGTGACAATGCCGGGAGAGTCGTTCAAACGCCTCTGCAGGACACGCGCCCGAACGCCATCCGGAACCTTCTCGACGAATACCCTGCCGCGGGCCGTTTCCGCAATTTTCGACGGTGGCCCGTCCTCCAGCAACCGCCCCCGGTAAAGAATCATGGTGCGGTCACAATATTTCGATTCATCCATGTAGGAGGTGCTGACCAGCGCGGTCATGTTCTCCTTTTTGACATTTTCCGCAAGAATCGACCACAGTTCGCGGCGCGAAAGCACATCCACCCCCACCGTCGGTTCATCCAGCAGCAACAGCGGCGGGCGGGACAGCAGTACGCTGATCAGGGCAAGTTTCTGCTTCATGCCCCCGGAAAGTTTGCCCGCCATGCGGTCGGTGAAACGGTCCAGCGCGGCCATTTTCAAAAGTTCCCGAATCCGCCCCGCCTTCTCGGAAAGCGGCACGCCGCAAAGCTCCGCGTAAAGGTCCATGTTTTCCATCACGGTCAGGTCTTCATACAGCCCGAATTTCTGGGGCATGTACCCGACCGAACGCTGAATGATCCGTCGTTTCCGGCGCGGATCCATGCCAAGCACTTCCAGTTCCCCGCCGTCCGGCAGGTAAAGCGCACACAGCACCCGTAGGAGAGTCGTCTTGCCCGCGCCGTCCGGCCCCATCAATCCGACCACAGCTCCACGCGGAATCTCGAATGACAGATCATGCAGTACCGGGCCGTCTTTGGCATCAAAGGTTTTACGGAGTCCCTGACATTTTATGACAAATTCACTGCTCATGCTTCGTCTTGTCAAAGGTTACGGTTACCGGGGCGCCCAGCTTCAACCGTCCTTCAGGGTCCCGGACGAAAACACGCACTTCATAAACCAGCGCACTGCGCAGTTCCACGGTTTCCACCGTTTTCGGCGTAAACTCGGCATTCGGCGCGATGAACCCGATCCAACCCTCGAACTCGCGCGGCGGCGAACCGTCGGCCCGAATCCGGGCCTGATCCCCGGGTTTCAACGCGGTCAGCATCGATTCGGGAATATAGGTGCGAACCCATTTGGGATCGGTTCTGGCAATCGTCAGCACCGGAGCCTGCGGGGAAGCCATTTCGCCCGGCTCCAGCAGACGGTTGCGAACGATTCCGGAAACCGGCGACTTCAAGCTCGCGTCTTTCAAACGCTGTTCCTGAATCGCCAGATCCACTTCGCGCTGTTGGAGTTCAGCGGCGGCCGCCGCGATATCTTCCTTGCGTGTGCCGGCCAGCAGGGAGTCAAGCTGGCGCCGGGAAGCATTCAATGCCGCCAGGTTCACCAGATATTTGGCCTGGGCATTGTCGGCGATCCGCTGCGCCACCGAATTGGTTTTTGCCAGCGATTCCTGACGGTAATAATCCTTGCCGGTGGCCTCCAGCGCCGCCTGGGCCGCCGTCACCGCCGAACGGGCGATATCGATATCTTCCTGGCGCGGCCCGTTTTTAGCCTTCAAATATTTCTGACGGGCGTTTTCCACCGCGGCCTTTGCAGCGTCGATCGAATTACGGATGCGGACCGTCTCCAGCGTTGCCAGCAAATCGCCCTCCCGGACGACGTCGCCCTCCTCCACCTTGACCTCAGCGATACGTTCGGACGGGATAAATGCCACATCGACCTGACGGTCATCAATGTTTCCGTACAGGACGATATCCTTATTCGCGGGCGGGAAAATCACCTCCCGATATTCAAACACGACAATGCCGCCTGCCAGCAATACCACGACCGCCGCGACAATAATCCATTTCAGTTTCATGGTTTCTCCACCGGTGAATTTCTGCGATATGTTAATCTATTACTTGCCGGGTTAAAATTCAAACTCTTGTTGAATTTTTATCCGGACGTGGTATTGTTATCGAAAAAACGATGTGATATGCTGAATATTCCGAATATCTTTCCTCCGGTGACCCAGGCTGACGCCGAGGGATTTCTCTGCTACAGCCGGGAAATCAACCCTACGCTGATTCTGGCGGCCTATCAACACGGTATTTTCCCGTGGCCACAGGACCGGAAATACGTGTTGTGGTTCTCGCCGTCGCGCCGTTGTATTTTCGACTTTGCCCGCCTCCACGTGCCGAAATCCACCGTCCGCGAGTTCCGCCGCGCCGGGTTCACGCTGTCCGTAAATCAGCATTTCGAAAAAGTCGTCCGCCATTGCGCCACGGTCCCGCGACAGGACAACGGCACCTGGATCACCCCGAAACTGATACACGCCTATACCGAAACGTTCAAACTCGGTTACGCCATGTCTTTCGAAACATTGGACCCGGACGGCAAGTTGGTCGGCGGCATGTACGGCATTCGAATCGGGGCGTTTTTCGCCGGAGAAAGCATGTTCCGCCTCTGCACCGGCGCTTCGAAATTCGCCTTGCTCAAAGGAATCGAGTATCTGGCCGCTCATCATGGAACCACCTGGCTGGATGCCCAGGTCAGCAATCCATTTCTGAACACATTGGGGGCATTTGAAATTTCCCGCGATGAATACCTGAAAAGACTGGACAGCGCCCTTCACTGAACGGCAATCAGACACCGGCGGTAATCGCGGCACTGCGTGCGCCGTCGACAAATTCCCGGCATCCTTTGACATCAAGTTCGCTATTTTCCCGAAGGATTTCACCGTCGGCTTCGATCCCGTAAGGCTTGACGCTTGCGATCCCGACCGCAACATTTTCCCGGCAGATGCCGCCGGTCAGGTAACAGGGGATCGGAATCTGCCGAAGCACCGCCGCCGCTCCGTCCCAGTTGGGATATCCGGCCTGCGAAACAGCCGAGTCCGGTTCCGGATAAGTGCAGTTCAGCGACACCGCGTCGATGGCCGAATAAATCGGGTCCAGCAATTGCAGCGGACGATTTACGGCTTCCAGATGGCAGGTCAGGATGATTTTCGCATAATGCGGCAGTTTGTCGCGCAGTTTCAGCACTTCGTCAGGCGTCCAGCAATGAAGATTGACTGTATAAATTCCACTCCGTTTAATCAAGTCCAGGACTTCGGCATTGTCCGAGAGATGGGTTTCGAGCACCGGAGTAATCCCCGGCGGCATCAGGTGCACAAGCCGCGCCGCCGTACTCGGCAGGATGAACAGCGAGGAACGAAAAAGTTGTCCCACAAAAATTCCGATCTCATCGGCGCCGCTTCGGACAATGGCTCCCAATTCGTTTTCGGATAGAAGTCCGTTTATCTTGATTCTCATATATGATTCAATTCCCATGATTTGACAATTCCGCGCAGGGTAAACTCGGCCCCGCCGTCCACAAGCTCCGCAATCGCCCTGCAGAAAAACCCGGCATCCCCGCCGGTTCCGTAAGCCGCCATTTCTTTCCCGGCAAACATTTTTTGCGCATGAGCGATCATTTCGCGGGCGATGCCGACGGCACCGCCGTCAACCCCCAGCCGAATGGCATCCGCGGTATTCAACCCGACCGGCGGCGGCGGCTCGTCGCAGATCGGGATCAACGGCAACTGCGCCGTGTAACTGTTCAGCGAACGCCGCAACAACATTCTTCCCGGCGCGATCGCCCCTCCGAAAAAGCGTTTGCGTTCATCCACCACTTCCATCGTAATGGCAGTCCCGAAGTCGAGGCAGAGCGCCGGGTGCGGCCCGGCGAGTTCCGCCAGGCGAACCGCATTGGCCAGACGATCGGCCCCAATCGTAGTCATATCCACCGCCGAAGTATCCAATCCGGTATTCATCTCCGGCCCAATCCAGAAAATCGCCATCTCCGACAGTTTCCGGCGCACCTCCGGCACCACCGAGGCGGCGGCTACCGGAACGTCGCGAGGGATCATATCCGCGTTCAATTCGGCCGTCCGGCAACTCCGCAACCCGGAGAAATGACCGTCCGCCCAGTACGCGGCCTGGGTGTTAGTGTTGCCGATATTCATCACAAAAAGCATTGGCGGCCTCAGATAAAACTCCCCAGGTCGGGGTCGGCCGCGATCTTGTTTACCAGTTCCTTGATACGCTGGGCCGAAGATGTCTTGCAGATCAGCGTGGCATCCTCGGTGTGAACGATAATCATATTGTCGATATCAACCGCGGCGATCAGATGGTTCGAATCGCCGACAATAATCGAATCGTGAACGCCGATGCCTTCATAAAGCCCGCGGATAGCATTGTTGTCACCATCCAGTTTCATCTGGTTGCGCAATGAAGTCCAACTGCCAACATCATCCCAGTCAAATGTGGATTCAGCCACCAGTACATCCGCGGCGGCAAGCTTCTCCATTACCGCATAATCGATGGAAATCCGGTCGCATTTGCCGTATTCTTCCAGCATGGTGTCGTTCAGGGTTCCGTTCTGCCGGGCGCGGCACACGGTGTCGGCCATCGCCGCCAGCGCGGGCGCGTGACGGCGAAATGCCGCCATGATGGTACCCACCGACCAGACAAAAATACCGCTGTTCCAGCGGTATGTTCCGTCGGCCAGCATCCGCTCCACGGTTTCGGCGTCGGGCTTTTCCCGAAAACCTTCGCTCCGGCGGAAAACAGTCGAACAAGGCGCGGAAACGGGTTCCCCGCATTTGATGTATCCGTAGCCGGTACTCGAATAAGCGGGAGTAACTCCGATCGTAATAATCTTGCCGCTTTCCCGGGCCATTTCACCGGCATCGGACAGAACCCGGCGCATCGCTGCGCTGTCGCGGATCACCTGGTCGCTGGGCAGGACAAACATAACCGCGTTATCATCGTCATCCGACTCTGCCCGCACCAGCCCGACCGCCAGAGCAACGCACGGCGCGGTATCGCGTCCGAACGGTTCGCCAATGATATTATCCGGGGGTAACTGCGGCATCAACGAGCGCATCGGCCCCATGTAGTCCTGATTGGTGATGATCAAGGTATTTTCCTTGTCCACCAATGGATTCAGGCGTTCCACAGCCTGTTCGATCAGCGTCAGGTTGCCGATCAGCCTCAGCAATTGCTTGGGGCGGGATGTCCGGCTTTGAGGCCAGAAACGTTCCCCCCGTCCTCCGGCCATTACGACCGCATAAAAATCGTTTTTCATCGGCTCCCCATTTATCAGCCGAGTTTTTCGATAATTTTGATCATGGGAGCGAACATACCGATAACGATCGTACCGACGATTACAGCCAAGCCGACGATCATCAACGGTTCGATCATGGAGGTCAACGCTCCCACCGCGTTATCGACTTCTTCCTCGTATGTTTCCGCCACTTTGGAAAGCATTTCCGGCAGCTTACCGGTTTCCTCGCCGACTTCGATCATACTGATCACCATCGCCGGGAAAATATTGGTGGCATTCAACGGGGCGGCGATGCCTTCCCCTTCCTTCACCGCGTCATGAACTTTCTGCACGGCGCTCGCCACTACTTCATTACCGGAGGTTTCCTTAACGATCAGCAACGCGTTCAGCACCGGCACACCGGAGGCCATCAGCGTACCGAGCGTCTGGGAGAAACGCGAAATCGCGGTTTTCGATATGATCGGTCCGAACAGCGGCATGTTGTAGTAAACCCAGTGGATTCCCCACCTGCCGTAGTCGTTTTTCATCGCCAGTTTATACAAAATGATGATTACCGCAATTGCAATCAGCACCAGATAGATGCGGTGCTGCAAGATATCGCTGACCTGCATGATGAACAGAGTAATGCCGGGCAACGGTTCGCCTTCCAACAGGTCATTGAAGGTCTTGGCGAAGTTCGGCACGATAAAGATCAGCAGACCGGCAGTAATCGTGAGGGCGATTACCAGCACAACCACCGGGTAAATCATCGCCGATTTGATTTTGCCGGCGATACGGGCGGCTTTTTCCAGGAACTGCGCCAGACGGTTCAGGATTATTTCCATAGCCCCGGCGGCTTCACCGGCACGGACCATGTTCAAATAGAGCTTGTCAAACGATTTCGGGTTCTGGGCCAGCGCTTCGGAAAAGGTTGATCCCCCTTCCACCAGGTCAGCGGTTTCGCCCAGTACAATTTTATTGTTCGGGTCTTTGGTCTGGCGCTCCAGGGTCCGCAGGGAACGGATCAGCGGCAAACCGGCATCAAGCAAAATGGCCAACTGCCGGGTAAGAACCGTCAGTTCCTTACGTTTGATCACCTTCGGGCCAAACGAAAGGCTCATGATATCCAAACCTCCGCCTTTCTTCTTCTTGCCGCCGCCGCTCTTTTTGGCGCTGGTTTTCTGCGGTTTATTCGCGGATTTAATGGAAGTGGGATAAAGATCTTGTTTTTTCAGATCGATTGCGGCCAACTCCTCGTTTACAGCGTCGATCTTGCCTTTTACTTCCTTGCCGGTTTTGCCGTTCATCGCGGTATAAATAAAACTAGGCATACATCACCTCCGTCGGTATTTCACATAGCTCTTAATCAATATAATAACTCCGAATCAGCAATTTGCAAATAATCAATCGTTCATCGCCTTCAATTTTTCGACAATACTGTCCGGATCCTGGCATTTGGTGATCAATTCCGCATAGGAAATCATTTCCTTGAGATACAGGTCCAACAAATGAGAGTCCAGCGTATTCATGCCGTATTTCGTACCGGTCTGAAGTTCGGAGGTAATACGGAACGTTTTATTGTCGCGGATAAGCGCCTGAATCGAAGGCGTCGTCACCATGATTTCAAACGCGGCCACCCGTCCCGGCTTATCGCTGCGGGGCAGCAGCACCTGTGAAACAACCCCCACCAGCGAGGATGCCAACTGCGTACGAATCTGGGCCTGCTGATTGGTCGGGAACGCATCCACGATACGGTCCACGGTACGGGCCGCACCGGTCGTATGAAGCGTACCGAACACCAAGTGCCCGGTTTCCGCGGCGGACACCGCCGCTTCCATCGTTTCCAGGTCGCGCATTTCCCCCACCAGAATCACGTCAGGGTCCTGACGCAACGCGCGGCGCAGTGCTTCGGCGAATGACGGCACGTCGGTACCGACTTCACGCTGGATCACCAGGCTGCGTTTGTGGTTGTGATAAAATTCGATCGGGTCTTCGACGGTGATGATGTGGCAGGCGCGCTCTTCGTTAATAATGTTCAGCATCGACGCCAGGGTAGTTGATTTCCCGGAACCGGTCGGACCGGTCACCAGCACCAGACCACGCGGCCGGTAAAGCATATCTTTAACTGTATTCGGCAATCCGATCTGTTCAAACGTCAACAACGTATTTGGAATCTGACGAAGCACCGTACCGTAATACCCTTTCTGTTTGAACGCACTTACGCGGAAACGCGCCAGGTCGCCGAAACCGAAACCGAAGTCCACCGAGCCGCATTCCTGAATCTGGCGGAACTGACCGTCGGAAGCGATTGATTTCACCAGTCGTTCCGTGTCATCCGGCGTCAGCACATCGGTATCCAGCGGCTGCATGTCCCCGTGCAAACGAATGCAGGGCGGAACTCCGACTTCGATGTGCAAGTCACTGGCTTTCAGCTCCACCACCAAAGACATCAGATCACTCATTTCAATCATTTCATATCACCTGTGCGTTTAGGTTAAAACATATCTCAAGACTTCGTCAACGGAGGACTCACCGTTCAGAATTGTGTTCAAGCCATCCTGCTGAATCGGACGCATTCCCTGCTTAACCGCCTGGGTCCGAAGAGCGGAGGTCGGCGCATTCTGCGTAATCAGATCGATGATATGGGAGTCCACCACCAGAAGTTCACAAATCGCTTTCCGGCCCTTATATCCGCTGTTATTGCAAACCGTACAGCCTTTGCCGTAATAAAATTTGCGGTCGCCGACCTCTTCACGGGTCAGGTGCATCCGTTTCAATTCCTCATCGGTCGGAACATAGGCGGTCCGACAATTCTTGCAAACGCGGCGAATCAGGCGCTGACTCAATACCCCGACCAGCGAAGAACTGATCATAAAGGGTTCGATCCCCATATCCAGCAAACGGGTAATCGATCCCGCCGCATCGTTGGTATGGAGGGTAGAAAACACGAAGTGACCGGTCAGCGACGCCTGCACCGCCATCTGGGCAGTTTCAAAGTCACGAATTTCCCCGATCATAATGCGGTCCGGGTCTTGACGCAGGAAGGCGCGCAGCGCCCGCAGGAAGTTCATTCCGATACCGTCGTTGATGGGAAGCTGGACGATACCGTCGATTTCATATTCCACCGGGTCCTCGGCGGTCAGAAGCTTGTCGCTGATCTCATTGATTTCTTTCAGGCAGGAATAGAGGGTGGTGGTTTTGCCCGAACCGGTCGGACCGGTAACGATCATGATCCCGTTGGGCATACGGATCATTTCGCGGATTTTTTCAATCACGTCCATGCCGATTCCAAGGACTTCGAGGTCAAGGTTTACAACGCTCCGGTCAAGAATACGAAGCACCGTCGATTCGCCCCAGGAAGTCGGCAGACAGGACACACGAAGGTCCACTTGCCGGCCGAACACCCGAAGTTGGATACGACCGTCCTGCGGACGGCGGCGTTCGGAAATATTCAGGTGGCTCATGATTTTAATACGGCTGATGACCGGGACCGCCATACTGCGGGGGGGGGTCGGCATTTCGCGCATGGAGCCGTCCACGCGGTAGCGGACGCGAAAATCTTTTTCGAACGGCTCGAAGTGAATGTCCGCCGCCTTATCCTTTACACCCTGCTGGAGAATAACTTCCACGAACCGGACCACCGGGGTTTCGTTGGCGGCGGCGTAAGCCTGGCTCTCGTCGTCGGGATTAAAATCCTTCCGGGTATGGCTGAGTTCCACCAGCATTTCGTGGACAGTTCCGATGGTAACCGGATAAAATTTGTCGATCGCTTCCTCAATCTGGTCCTCGGCGGCGACGATAATCTGGACATCCACACCGGTAATGAACCGCACTTCCTCACCGATCTGGTAATTCAACGGCTGGCGCGACACCAGTTTCAAGGTGACGCCGTCGAATTCGACCGGAAGAATACCGTAAGCCCGAGCCATTTCGGGGTCGATCATTTTAATGACCTCCGGAGCGACAGAGATATAACGGACATCCATCACCTCGGTTCCAAGATTTTCGGCGATTACCTTGAGCCGCTGTTCATCGGTAAGCAGTCCGAAATTGACAAGCACCTCTGTAAACGGCTTGCCGGAGCGCTCGCATTCATCCTCCACCTCCTGAATCTGCTCCGCCGTGCAGATATTCTCTGTCAGGAGGATGTCTTTCAGCGCTAAACTTTCGTGATCAAGCATATAAAAACCTCAGTTGTTGGGACTATTCGCTATCGGTCATGGTTACCCGGATCACTTCTTCCAGAGTGGTCAGGCCATCGGCTGCTTTACGGACTGCGTCTTCGCGCAGGGTCTTCATGCCGGCCTTCCGGCCCGCGTCGCGGAGCACATTGGTCGGTTTGCCCTGGTAAACCAGCTCGGTGATTTCCTTGTTCAGGTCGAGAATTTCATAAATTCCCATACGTCCTTTGTATCCGCGGGTACAAGCGGGGCAACCTATGCCATGCATGAACTGATGCGTCTTCAGGTACTCGTCCGTAACCCCAAGCATGCGTTTTTCGCGTTCGGTGGGCGTATAGGGCTCACTGCAATACTTGCACAACCGCCGCACCAGGCGCTGTGCCATCACCGCACGCAGTGACGAAGCCACCATAAAAGCTTTTACCCCCATATCCACCATACGGGCAATCGCCCCGGGCGCGTCGTTGGTATGCAGGGTACTGAACACCAAGTGGCCAGTCAGCGAGGCATTGATAGCGATTTCACCGGTTTCCAAGTCACGAATTTCCCCGACCATAATGATATTCGGGGCCTGACGCAGCATGGAACGCAACGCCGCCGCAAAGGTCAGGTTCACACTGCGGTCCACCTGTACCTGGTTGATCCCGCTGAGCTGATATTCGACAGGGTCCTCGGCGGTAATGATTTTACGCGCGGGCGTATTAAGCGTATTCAAAAATGCATAAAGCGAAGTCGTTTTGCCCGAACCGGTCGGACCGGTCACCAGGAAGATGCCGTCCGGAAGGCCGAGAATGCGGTCGATGATTTTCATGTCTTCGGGGTAGAAACCCAACTGGGGAATTTCAAGCTGGATACTGCTCTTGTCGAGGATACGCATAACCACGCTTTCGCCGTGCACCGAGGGAATGCTCGATACGCGGAGGTCCAGGTCGCGGTCCCCTACCCGGATCTGGATACGGCCATCCTGCGGCACCCGTTTTTCGGCGATGTCCATGCGGGACATGATCTTGATACGGCTGGTCAGGTTGCTCTGAATGTATTTCGGGGGACGCTCCAGCTCCCGGAGCACACCGTCCACGCGGACGCGGACGCGGTAATAAGTTTCCATCGGTTCGAAGTGAATATCGCTGGCGCGCATCTTGAACGCTTCCATAATCATCGCTCGTGGTTTCTTCGGTGGAGCCGATCCCGCCGATCTGGAGGCCGCTGATCAGGCCGTTCTCGTCATAATCGCGCAGGGCCTCGTCCACCGAGTCATTGATCGTGTTATAATACTTATTGATGATATCGTTGATCTGCTCTTCCTTGGCGACCACCGCCTCCACATCGCATCCGAGGAGGTAACGGATGGAATCGACCACTTCCATGTTGGAGGGGTCGCTCATGGCGATTGTCAACGTATTGTCGTTCTTCATGACCGGGACGACATTGTATTGGATCACAATTTCCTTCGGCAGTGCGTTCAATACTTCGGGTGGGACCACATAACCGGTCAGGTCCATTACTTCAAGGCCAAATTGCTGGGCAAGCATGTTCTGGATGTCGTACTCGGTGGTATATCCCAACATCACCAACGCATCGATAATATCCAGAGAACCATCGCTTTCATCGACTTTCGACTGGGCTTTTTCGACTTCCGCGGGCCCGATAATGCCGTAATCGGTCAGCAACTCCAGAATATACTTAGTGTCTCTGCTCAATGATCATTACCTCGGTTTTATATTTTATCATATTGATTATATATCTATCATCTGCACTTATGGAAAACAAACTGAATATATTTCGGATGGGAACAGCAAATCCATCAAATTCCGTATTCGTATCCAAAACATTAATCTCCAAGACCGTTTTTTCAAGTCCGATTTCTAAAATTCTCTGAAACTACCCGCATTATTTCTTTGAAAAATACGATTTCCCATGTAAATTCAATAGATTACAATAATATGGAGAATTCCGCATTATGTTATTATTCATTCTCGGCATCGGCGCCCTGGTCGCCGGATATCTCACCTACGGACGCTATGTCGAAAAAGTCATCGGCCCCGACGACCGGGAAACCCCCGCCCGCCGCAAACATGACGGCGTCGACTTCATCGTCATGCCGCACTGGAAAAACATGCTCATCCAACTGCTGAACATCGCCGGCATAGGCCCGGTCATCGGCGTTATCCTCGGGATCAAGTTCGGCTCCATCGCCTTTCTGATCATCCCCGTCGGAAATGTCATCGCCGGAGCGGTTCACGACTTCATCGGCGGCATGATGTCGATCCGCTGCGACGGCGCCAACCTCCCCTGCCTGATCCGGCAGAGCCTCGGCAAGCCTTATTATCGCTTCTTCTCCTGTTTCATGGTGTTCCTGCTGCTGCTGGTGGTCGCGGTATTCATCAATGTCCCGGCAAACCTGATCAACATGCTGGTCCCGTCCCATAATATCCTGTGGCTCGCCATATTGCTCATCTTCATCTACTACATCATCGCCACGCTGTTTCCGGTGGATAAAATCATCGGCAACCTCTATCCGCTGTTCGGCGCACTGCTGCTGTTCGGCACCCTGGCCATGTTCATTGTCCTGATCTGGGAGGGCAACAGCAATCCCGCGCTGCTGATCGAAACCGCTGAATTCAAGGCGCAGCACAACACGGACCCGATCATCCCCATGCTCTTCGTAACCATCGCCTGCGGCATTATCTCAGGATTCCATGGCACACAATCGCCGATCATCGCCCGGACCATGGCATCCGAACACCACGGACGTCAGGCGTTTTACGGTATGATGATTGTCGAAGGGGTTATTGCCATGATCTGGGCGGCAGCCGGGTTGGCCATCTACAACTTGTTCCCGGCGCTGATGAAAGCAAACGCCGTTTCGGTGCTGCGTGAAATCGTCACCTACTTCCTCGGCAACGGGATCGGCAAAATCACCATCCTCAGCATCGTCATCCTGGCCGTCACCTCCGGCGATACCGCTATGCGGAGCCTGCGCCTGAGCCTGGCCGAAATGCTCGATATCGATCAGAAAAAGGTCCGCAACCGCGTCCTCTTGTGCCTGCCCCTGATCCTCGTAGTCGCCGGATTGCTCATCTGGTCGAACCACAGCGCCGCCACCTTTACCCAACTCTGGAATTATTTCGCATGGGGCAATCAGGTGCTGGCCGCATCCACACTGCTGGCGGGAACCGTCTGGCTGCATCGCCAGCGCAAGAATCTCCTGATCGCCGCGGTGCCGGGCGCGTTCATGCTGTTCGTGGTCATCGTTTACATTTTGTGGATTTCACCGGCGCACGGAGGGCCGCTCGGATTCGGTTTGAGCATCGGCACCTCGTATCTGATCGGTGGAATTATTACGGCGATACTCACGACATGGGCCTGTTTCAGACGCTGACGAAGCGTTTTTTCAGCAACTGTACAGCAAAAGCAGCAGTATCGAAAGCGCTATCAGCAGACAGCCGCATCCCGAACCGGACGCCTGTGCTTTGCTCAACGGCGCCCGGAAGCCGCAATTCATGCAGACCGCTTCCGAGTTGCCCAGTCCCAACAAGCCGAGCAACAGCCCCAGCCAGCCGAACAGCAACGTGCCGAGGCAGCCCCAGCCGAGGCTGTAGTCGCCGCTGGTGATCCGGATACGGTGTGAACCGCAAAGCGGACAGCGGAGCAGCATATTCTGCCCGCCGTCCGGATTTTCTCCGCCATTTTCAGGGGAAACCGGCGGCATGTCGCCGCCGGCCGCGCAGTACGGACAGTCAACCGCTTCAACCGGGATTTCGTGACCGCATTTTGCACATTTCATAGGAGTAGTTCCTTATCAGGAGCCGCAGCATTTCTTGTATTTCTTGCCGCTGCCGCAAGGACAGGGGTCGTTGCGGCCGACTTTCGGGTGTGCCCGGTGAAACGTCACATCGATACTTTCGACACCAGCCTCGTCGCTTTCCGGCAACGCAGGCGCTTCGTTAACGCTGCTGTCCTCGAACTGACTGAACTGCTGGTGAATCAGTTCCTGCGGCATCGAACGCAGAATCCGTTCCCATTCCTCGACCGTGGTCAAAGAGGCACGCATCAGATTCTTGGCGGTCTCCTTGTAGATCCGGTTCATCAGGTCTTCGAACAGTTTGAACGCTTCGTTTTTATATTCGATCAACGGGTCTTTCTGCGCATAAGCACGGAGTCCCATGCTGGAACGCAGATGATCCATTTCGTACAGGTGTTCCTGCCAGAGTTTGTCGATTCCTTCCAGCACAATCCGGCGCTCAAGCCATTTCTTCTCTTCTTCGCCCAGGTGGTCATGCTTGGCATCAAAGGACTTTTCGATTTCACGGACGATTTTCAGCCCCAGGGCTTCGAAATCCGTCGGCACGTCATCGAGGCCGAAGCCGAGCGACTTCTGACTCAAGGCAACGGTCGGAAACGTGAGATGGAGCCAGCCCATCAGGTATTCCCAACCGTAAGAAGCAGACTGACGTTCTTCCGAATCATTACCCGCCGGCCCCTGGAGAGCGGCATCGTTCGTATACTTAATGACAATCTCTTCGATCACGCCGAAAAGCACGTCATGCGGATTTTCCGACAACAGTGATTCCTTGCGCAGACCGTAAACGACCTCGCGCTGCTTGTTCATCACATCGTCGTACTCCAGCGTGCGTTTACGAATCGAGAAGTGGTGCTGTTCCACCCGGCGCTGGGCCGTTTCGATCGAACGGTTCAGCCATGGATGCTGTAATTTTTCGCCTTCTTCCAGCCCGAAACGCTCGAAAATCTTGATGATACGGTCCGAACCGAACAGGCGCATCAAATTGTCTTCCAGCGAAATATAGAATTTGGAAGAACCGGGGTCGCCCTGACGCGAACAGCGTCCGCGCAACTGACGGTCGATACGGCGCGCATCGTGGCGGGAACTGCCGATAACATGGAGCCCGCCGAGTTCGCGCACCCCTTCGCCGAGCTTAATGTCGGTACCGCGCCCGGCCATGTTGGTGGCCACGGTGACGGCGCCCATGCGCCCGGCTTCGGTAATGATTTCGGCTTCGCTCTGGTGATGCTTGGCGTTCAACACGCTGTGCGGAATGCCTTTGCGCTTGAGCATGCGGCTGAGAATTTCGGAATCGTCCACCGAGGTCGTACCCAACAGGATCGGGCGACCGGTGGCATGGACGGCTTCGACTTCTTCGACGACGGCGTTGTATTTCTCGCGCCGGCTCTTGAACACCGAATCGTCCTCGTCCTTGCGGATGCACGGTTTGTTGGTAGGTATGACGATCACGTCCAGCTTGTAAATCTGGTGGAATTCGTTGGCTTCGGTTTCAGCGGTACCGGTCATCCCGGCCAGCTTTTTGTACATACGGAAATAGTTCTGGATGGTGATCGAGGCCAGCGTTTGGGTTTCGTCTTCGATGGTGACGCATTCCTTGGCCTCAAGCGCCTGGTGCAGACCGTCGCTGAAACGGCGTCCCGGCATAATACGGCCGGTGTGCTCGTCGACGATCAGTACTTTGCCGCCCTGAATCACATAATGGACATCGCGTTCGAACAGGCAGTAGGCGCGCAGGAGCTGCGACAGGTCATGAAGACGTTCGCTTTTCTTGGCGAATTCCTGCTGGTATTGTTCTTTGCGCTCGGCTTTTTCATCTTCATTGAGGGACGGATCTTCCTCGATATTGTGCATATCGTTCAGCAGATCCGGCATGATGAAAGCCTCGGGATCGTCGGGAGACATGGCGTTGCGTCCCTTTTCGGTCAGGTCGGCCTCGTGTCCTTTTTCATCGATGGTGAAGTATAATTCGGCCTGAACGTCCTGCAGCATTCCGCGGTTGTTGTCGCTGCGCACTCTTGACTCGAGACGTTCGAGGTCTTTCAGTACGGCGCCGTCTTCGACCACGTGGAGCAACTGTTTATGAGTAGGCATCCCGAAACGCACCTGGAGCAATTTGGTAATCGCGTCCTGGTATTCATCGGAGGTTCTGGATTCGTTGGCGAGAGTTTCGCGCGCTTCCTTCACCAACCGGGAACAGAGGTTGTTCTGGCGGAAGAAAAGGTCGGAAACCTTCGGGGTCAGTTCGTCGAACTGATGCGAACTGTTGCCGGCGGGACCGGCGATGATCAACGGGGTACGGGCCTCGTCAATCAGGATACTGTCGATTTCGTCGACGATGGCGTAAAAATGGTCACGCTGGACCATCTGTCCGGCGTCCATGGCCATTCCCATGTCACGCAGATAGTCAAAGCCGAATTCGCTGTTGGTGCCGTAGGTAATGTCGCAGGCGTATATTTCGCGGCGCTCATGCGGAGGCTGCATATTCTGGAGACAGCCGACGGTCAGGCCGAGAAAACTGAAAACCGCGCCCATCCATTCGGAGTCGCGGCGGGCCAGATAATCGTTCACCGTCACCAACTGACAGTTGTGCCCGGTCAGGGCGTTCAGGTACAGCGGCATGGTTGCGACCAGGGTTTTGCCTTCCCCGGTGGCCATTTCGGCGATGTTGCCGCGATGCAGGGCGATCGCGCCCATGATCTGGACATTGAACGGGATCATATCCCAGACCATTTCCTGTCCGCAAACCGAGATTTTGGTGCCGACAAGACGACGACAGGCATTTTTCACTACCGCGAACGCTTCGCACATGATGTCATCGGTGGTTTCGCCTTTCTGGAGGCGCTCCCTGAATTCATCGGTTTTCGCTTTCAGCTGTTCGTCGGTCAGTTTCTGGTAGCTTTCTTCAAGCTCCACTACTTTTCGGACAAGGGGCAGCATTTTGACCACGTCACGCTGCGACTTCTTGCCGAATATTTTTTCAAGCACATAAGTAAACATCAAGTAATTGTCCTTCCGAATTATTTGGAGCCGGGACGATCAAGCGGAGCACCATCCCTGCAGAGCGGGCATGAATCCGGTTCATAAGTCGCCAGCTCCAGTTTGAGCAGACTGCAATGGGGCACGTCAAAAGAGGCCTGCCCGCCGCTACGGTCCACGATCACCGCCACACCGACCACGTCGCCGCCGAAACTGCGGACCAGGTCGATCGTCTGCTGGACACGGCCGCCGCGAGTGACCACATCCTCGGCCACCAGCACTTTTTCGCCCGGCTTGATGCTGAAACCGCGTTTCAGTACGAGTTCGCCGTCTTCCTTGTCGGCGAAAATCGCGCGCACACCGAGGGCGCGGGCAAGTTCCTGGCCGACGATCAAACCGCCGACCGCGGGCGAGATCACGCAGTCGATCTTCTCTCCCTTGAAGTTTTCAGCCAGGGCGCGGCAGGCTTTTTCGGCCTTGTCGGGGTATTGAAGGAGCAGGGCCGCCTGGAAGAACTGGTTGCTGTGCAGTCCGCTGCGGAGCTGAAAATGTCCATTCAACAACGCCTTGGCATCGATCATCATCTGGGTAATTTCCTGAGGTGTCATTTTATTTTGAAATCCTGTTTTTTTATTAATTGAAGGTATCCGCGGAAGCCGGTTTGATCCAGAGGTGGAAGTCAACCTGCCTGCCGCCAAGGTCAAGGGTAATCAGGGTATTGAGACGGGTCAGGAGCAGGGCATACGGAATCTTGACGCTGCCGCCGGCCACATTTACCGAAACGTTGCTGGAGCCGAGAATGTCTTCGGCATTGCCGATGGCCTCCACCAGAATCAGCATCCGCCGCAGTTTGTCCTTCAACTCGGCGTCCAGCATATAGGTGCGATGGCATCTCGGGCAGACCGCCTGAAAATCACGTCCGGTGATATCCGCCAAATTAAATTTGACGATTCCCTCGCATTGTTCATCCAGACAATGAAAATCAATCAAAGCCTTAATTCCCTTGTCGGCTTTCTTTCGCGTTCCAGCCATTCGTATATCTCCTGATTAACCATATAACGATAAAAGATTCTGGTAATATAGAGCCTTATGACGATTTTTAAAGTGACAACCGGAATTTAAATCAAGTTTTTTCCGAAACCTCTTGAAAAATCCAAACCCGGCAGTATATTATCCATCCAAAACCACTAAGCGGGTGTAGCAAAATGGTTATGCTCCAGCTTCCCAAGCTGGCCACGACGGTTCGATTCCGTTCACCCGCTCCAATTTTTTCTACGATCCCGTCATCTGCCGCAGTTTCTTCATCCATTCGACGCCTTCCCGGTTTCCGGGCTTGAGTTCCAGAAATTTCGCACAACTGGCCTCCGCCTCGCGGATACGTCCCAGGCGTTCCAATACCCGGCTTTCAAACAGCCAGGCCGGGGCGTAACGGGGATTGATGGTCCGGGCCCGCCGCAGGTCTTCGAGGGCGTTCTCGTATTCGCCAAGCGCGTTTTTGACGGCGGCGCGGCCGATGAAAGCACGAACCTCCTGCGGTTTCAGGTAAGCAATCCGGTCATAGTCGATAATCGCGCCGATCAGATTATTCTGCGCGTACTTCAAATCGCCGCGCCGGTAGTAGCAGTCCAGGTTACGGTCGGGGTTCAGTGCGATGGCCCGGTCATAATCCTGCAGGGCCGTACGGGGTTCGTCCAACGCCTCCCACACCTCGCCGCGCCGGTAATATGCCCGGCTGAAATCGGGTTTCAGTTTGATGGCAATATCCAGGTCGGCGAGGGCCTCCCGCAACTGCCCCTCCCTGTATTTCAGAAAGCCGAGACGGCAATACGGATAGGCGTATTCGGGGTCGAGGCGAATCGACATTTCCAGATCGTTGCGGGCACGGCCGGGTTCGCCCAGTTCGGACAGGGCATAACCGCGGATGTAATACGCCCTGGCGTCGTCGCGGCGGAACTCCAGCACCTCGTCGGCGTCGCTCAACGCACCCCGATAATCCTTCATTTCCACCCGGACCACCGCCCGGTAATAGAAGGCGTCGAAATACAGCGGATTCAGTTCAACGGCCTTGCTGAAATCGTCCGCCGCCGCCGTAAAATCCTCAAGCGCGGCTCTCGCCAGTCCACGGTTGAAATAAACCACCGCGGCATTATGATCCAGCGCCAGCGCCGTGTCGTAATCCGCGATCGCCTTGCGGTAGTCCCCGACAGCGAACCGGAAATTGCCGCGTTTCCCGTAGGGGACCGACTTGCCGGGCGCAAGGGCGACGGCCTGGTTGTACTCATCCAGAGCGCCTTCGACATTGCCGGACTGTTGCTTCCGCAACGCCTCCCGGTAATGTTCCTCAAGCCGGCGTCGCCTGCCGGTGTCATGCCACACATAGATCAGCAATGCCGACGAAATCGCAATCGGCACGATGTAACGGTAATCAAATTTTCTCATTCAATCATTCAAAACCATAATTTTCATTCACAAAACCCCGCGCCGGTACGTTCCTTATTATTGGCCTCCGGCACTTTTCCGGCGCAGTTCCTCCAGATATTTCGCGCCCCCGGCATCTCCGGGAGCCAGCCGACAATAGACCTCGCAGGTTTTGACGGCTTCCTTCATGCGGTCCAGCTCCGCCAGAATCCGACTCTTGCCGAGGTACGGGGGAGCATAGCGCGGATCAAGCGCGATGGCGCGGTTGAAATCGGCCAGCGCGGCATCTTTTTCACCGAGGTCGTATTTGACCGTACCGCGATTGCTGTAGGCGGCCACATATTCGGGTTCAAGCTCAATGGCTTTACTGAAATCGCGGACGGCGGCGGCGAATTCGCCACGATCGTAATGAAGCAGTCCGCGGTTGTTGTAGGCCAACGCGATGCCTGATTCAAGTTCGATAGCCTTATTGTAATCAAGCAATGCATCCTCTTTTTCGCCGCGCAGAAACCGCAGATAACCGCGGTTGCTGTAGGCCATGGCCAGCTTCGGATCAAGCTTGATTGCGGTATTCCAGTCCGCCAGCGCCCCGTCCTGATCGTCTTTGCGAAACCGCACGTAACCACGGTTATTGTAGGCGACGGCCAGCTTGGGCGCGAGCTTCAGGGCTTTTCCGTAATCGGCGGCGGCTTCGTCCAGCTTTTCATTGGCGGCATAAACCATGCCACGATTGTTATAAGCGTCGGCCAACGCGGCGTCAAGCTTGATCGCGGTGTTGAGATCATCCATGGCATCTTCGTTCTGACCGGCTTCGTATTTCAGCGAACCGCGCCCGTTGTAGGCTTCGGCGAATCCAGGATCAAGCTCGATACAGCGGTTGTAGTCCGCCATCGCGCCGTTACGGTCCCCCGACCGCTTCCGAAAAGCCGCCCGATCGCAGAACGCCCCGGCGGACTCGGGAGCCAGCCGCACGGCGTTGTCAAAATCCGCCAGCGCTCCTTTCGCATCTCCGGCCGACTCTTTCAGCCGGGCGCGGCGGCAGTAAGCCTCCGCATTCACGGACTCCAGGGCGATGCAGCGGTTAAAATCGTTCATGGCGTCCTTGTCTTTGCCCTGCGCCGCCAGACAGCATCCGCGATCGTAATAATACGCCGCGACCTCGGGTTTCAGTTCGATGGCTTTGTTCAAATCCTTCAACGCGGCGGGGGAGTCACCCGCAAGCCTGCCCCGCAGATGGTATGCGGGAGCACAGGCGGGGTCCAGTTCCACCGCTTTGGCGCAGTCCTGCAAGGCGCCCTTGCGGTCGCCGAGTTTCTCCCGGATCGAACCGCGAACCTGATAAACCTCGGCACTCCAGGGTGCCTTGCGAACGGTATTGTCGGCGTCTTTCAACGCGCCTTCGCAATCCCCCTGAATCTCTTTCAAGCGGGCCCGATTGAGATAAGCCTCATAATACAAGGGGCTGATGGAGGCCGCTTTATCGAAATCCGCCCGGGCTCCGTCATAATCCTCAAGGCTCATTTTCGCCAATCCACGGCCATTGTATGCGGGGGGATAATCGGAAGCCACCCGGACGGCGGCCTCGAAATCGGCCAGCGCCGCCTTTGAATCACCCCGTTCCAACAGTATTTTTCCGCGCCCGATGAAAGGAGTGGAGTGTTTATCGTTGATCTTGATCGCCTGATTGAAGCATTCGAGGGCTTCCGCCGGCTTGCCCTCTTTGTACCTCAATTCGCCAAGGCTGCAATATGCGTTGAAATTGCGGGGGTCGAGTTCGAGCAGGTGTTGGTAATCGGCGGCGGCGCCATCGCGATTCCTGAGCTGTTCTTTTGCCCATCCGCGATATTCAAGGGTAGAAAGAATATCGGGGCGAAGCTTCCATGCTTTATCCAAATCAGCCAGCGCCCCCTGATAATCCCGCAATTCCATTTTAATAGTGGCACGGTTCTGATAGACCAAGCCATCCTTCGGATCAAGCTGGATTGAACGAGTATAATCCGCCACGGCTTCTTTTAGACGCCGGGCGGAATGTCTGGCACTGCCGCGCAACTGATACGCGACCGCTGACGACGGGTTGAGTTCAATGGCCTTATCGAATTCCGCCTGCGCGGCATTCCAGTCTCTCCGCTGGAGCATCAACATGCCGCAGGCCATATGGCAATCGAAGTTTTGCGGTTCCAGGGCGATGGCTTTACGGTAATCCGCCCAAGCCCCGTCAAGGTCTCCAAGGTTGTGCTTAAGCCCTCCCCGCCTGAGGTAAAACAGCGCGACTTCTTCCAATTGAAGCGCCTTATTCAAATCGGCCATGGCTCCGGCATTATCACCGCTCGATGCTTTCAAGGCACCCCGGGCGCAATAGGCACGGGCGAGCTTCGGGTTCAGCCGCAGCGCCATATCCAGGTCCGCCGCCGCTCCGGTTTTGTCTTTCAGGCAGAGCCGGGCCCGGCCGCGATTGCAGTATGCCAACGCAAAATCAGGAAAAACCTTCAGCGACTGGTCGAAGTCTTTCAAGGCCTCCGCCCATTCGCCCGCGTCCATGCGGATTTGGCCGCGATTATTCCACGCCAATGCGAGTTTCGGGTTCAGCGCCAACGCCTTGTCATAATCACTCAACGCTCCCTTCAAGTCGCCGTTCTGCTGACGAATCAGCCCGCGTTCATTATAAGCCAGCGCCATTTCGGGATTCAGCGCCAACGCCTTGTCATAATCGTTCAACGCCCCTGCGATATCGCCGCTGTGATACTTGATCAGGCCGCGATTGTAAAGCTGTTCCGCGCTCGGCGCATTGACGCCGCCGGTCGGAGCAGATTCTCCCTTGTCGCTGTTGCATCCCCCGGCCAACAGCAGGGCGCCGCATACGCCCAATACGCCGAACATGCCGTATCCCATCATTCTTTTCATATCGCTGAACTCCTTGGTTTTACCTGATAACTCTACCGCAGGTAGCGCCGTTTTCAAATCGAAATTCGGTTTTTCGCGGGAAAATACGCTTTCTCGATTGCAAATTCCGCCCGGACTTGTAAGTTTTAGGAAATGGTATCGGATGAACGGCGCCATCGCCACAAGCAGCAGAACATAACGATCATGGGTTTCAATCTTTTCATCAACAACCGAATGGAAATACTGGCCGAAACGTTCGCCGGACAACTCCGCGAACACCGCCACGCTTCACCGTTCACTCCCGACCTGGTGGTGGTCCAGAGCGCGGGCATGCAGCACTGGCTGCGCCTCCGCCTTGCCTCCGCCAACGGCATCTGCGCCAACGTCCAGTTCAAATTTCTGCGAGAGATGGCCGACGAGCTGATGTACTCGGCGCAAGTCATCGAACGCGGCCGGGCGTTCAGCGAAAACAGCATGTTGTGGATGATCCTGCGCCTTTTTTCCGACGACGTCCTGATGAACGCCCCAGTATTCCGCCACGTCCGCGATTATTTCTCCGACAGCCGCCCGGAACTGAAAAAATTCCAACTGGCGGACCAGCTCGCGTCGATTTTCGACCGCTACATCATTTACCGCCCGGACTGGCTGCTGGCGTGGGAACGCCATGTCGAAGTGCCGGAACTCCGCTCCGATCCCCATGCCCCGTGGCAGGCCGAACTCTGGCGGCACATGGTGGCCCTGGCCGGCGGACCGTGGCATTATGCCGCATTCCGGGACCGCTTCATCGCGCGGTTGCGAAGCGGTCACGCCGAGTTCCTGCCGGAACGCATCACGATTTTCGGCATTTCCAACATGCCGCGCTTTTTCCTCGACATCTTCGCCGAATGCGCGAACTTCTGCGAAGTCGATCTTTTTTACCTGAATCCGTGCATGGAGGACTGGAGTTATGCGTACTCGAAACGCGAAATCGCCCGGCTCGGCAATCCCCTCACCCCGTGCAATCTCCAGTACCTTTACAGCGGCAACGACCTGCTGGCGTCGTTCGGCCAGGCCGGGCGCGATTATTTTAAACTGCTGCTCGACCACGTGGAACTCGGCTTCGACGACTGGCTGGTCTCCGACGCCGAAACCGGCCGCAACGCCCCGACCATGCTGACCCAACTCCAATCCGATATCCTCGAACTCGGCAACAGCCGCCGCGCCGCGCCCCCGACCCCCGGCGACGACAGCATCATCGTCAACGCCTGTTACAGCGAACAGCGCGAGATCGAAGTCCTGCTCGATCAACTCCTGGCCCTGATCAAAAGCGATGCCGTTCCACCCTCCGAAATCGTCGTCATGGCCCCGGACATCACCCAATACGCCCCCTACATCGAAGCGGTGTTCGGGCAAGCCGATTCCGGCGAGGCCGTCATCCCCTACACCGTCGCCGACCGTCTGTTGACCGCCGACAACTACATTCTCGGCGCGTTCCTGAAAATCATCGCCCTTCACTCCCGGCGTTTCACCACGCTCGAGGTCATGGAGATTTTCAGCACGCCCGCCGTCTACCGCCGTTTCGACCTGGACGAAGACGACCTGCCGCTGATCCGCCACCACCTCAACGAAGCCAATATCCGCTGGAGCTGGGACGGCGTCGACAAAGAATATTTCGGCCTGCCCCCGGACTTCCTGAACAGTTGGGAATTCGGTTTCGAACGCCTGCTGGCGGGACTGGCCTACGGTCCGACGGACGAACTGATGCGGGGGATCGCCCCCTGCCCGGATTTTGAGGGCGACGCGGCGCGCGTGGTCGGTCAATTCAGTTGTTTCGTGCGCGAACTCCACGAAGCCATCGCCGCCATGCGGACCCCCGCGCTACCGGAACAGTGGCTCGAGTTTTTTCAACAACTGCTCTCCACCTTTTTCAGCGAATCCAGCGATTATGTTCTTGAGCTCCAGCAGCTCCGCGTCCAACTCGATCGACTGGGACTCGACCGCTCCGGCTTCGACGCACCGGTACCGGTCGACGTGATCGCCGATTTCCTGCAGTCGCGCCTGTCGCCGTTGACCCGACCCGGGCGTTTCTGCCGCGGCGGCGTCACGTTCTGTTCGCTCGCGCCGATGCGCAGTGTGCCGTTTCAGGTTATCGCGCTCCTCGGTATGAATAACGATTCGTTCCCGCGCAATCCGCGCCGCCCGAACTTCGACCTGCGCGACCATTATCCGCGCCAGGGCGACGTGACCCGGCGCATCGAGGATCGCTATATCTTCCTAGAATCCCTGATTTCGGCGCGTGCGCACCTCGTTATCTCGTACATCGGACAGGATATCAAGTCCAACGAAGCGCTCCCTCCGTCGGTGGTGGTCAGCGAGCTGATCGATTACCTGAACCGCGCCTACCCCGGTCAGACCGGCGAACGGCTGGTCCGCAAGCACCCGCTCCAACCGTTCAGTCCACGCTATTTCCGGGGAACGCCGCCGCTGTTTTCGTTCTCGCGCTCCTCCTATCAATGCGCCAACGCCCTGCTGAACCGTCCGGCGGAACCCGAAACGTCCGACCGCTGGCATCTGCCCCCTTCCGCGCGCACCGGCGAAGACGTCATTCCGCTTCAGGAGCTCTGCCGTTTCCTGAACAATCCGGCCCGGAGTTTCATCGGCAGGCGCCTGAAATCCCGTCTTGAAGTCCGGCAGGAGGACGAACTTCGCGAAACCGAGAATTTCCAGCTTGACCCCCTCGAACGCTACCAGCTCGCCGATGGCATCCTCGAAATTCTGTTGACTGCCGCCACCCCCGACGCCGCCTGCCTCGACAATCTGTACGCGAAACTCCACGCCGCCGGAGATCTTCCCGCCGGAGAGAACGGACGCCGCGCGTTCGATTCCGTCGCCGGGGAATGCCTGGCTATGCGTCAAACCATTCTCGACATAGTCGATGGCGAAGAACCGCTGCGTCCGGTTTCCATCGACATTCAATGTCAAGAATACCGTATCACGGGGGTGCTCGACTCGCTGTATCCCGGCAAACAGCTCTTCTACTATTTCTCGAGTTCGTACCAGAAATATTTATTGAATGCGTGGACGTCGCACCTGGCCCTGCATGCCGCCGGACTGCCGCCGCGCCCGACCCATCTGGTCTGCAAAAACGCCCACCATTACCGAATCGACGAACTGTCACAGGACGAGGCCGCTACCGAACTCCGCAACATCGTCGAGTTTTACCGCCACGGCACCAATGAACCGTTCTGCTTTTTCCCGGCGACCTCGGTCACGCTGATTCGCGCTATGCTGGAGAACGGTCCCGACGCCGCCGCCCGCGAAGCCCGCAAGAGCTGGTATTCGGACAAGTTTTCCCGGGGCGATGACCAGGACACCTACGTCAAAGCCTGTTTCGGACCCGACATGCCCCCGCCGAAACTGCTCGAAGCCGCCGCCCGTCCGCTCCTCGAACCGCTGTTGGCGCACTTGAAGGAGGACGGCAAATGATCACCCGTTACGAACTCCAGGGACTGAACCTGATTGAGGCCGCCGCCGGCACCGGCAAGACCTATACCATTTCGCGGCTTTACCTGCGGCTGCTGTTGGAAAAAGAACTCGGGATCAAGGAAATCCTCGTCGTCACCTTTACCGTGGCCGCCACGCTGGAACTGCGCGAACGCATCCGCTCCCTGCTGGCCGAATGCCGCGCCCTCGCCGCCGACGGAAATCCCCTGCCGGACGGGCTCCCCACTCCCGACGGCGCGGTCCCGACCCTCACCCGCGCCATCAATGAATTCGACGAAGCGGCTATTTTCACCATTCACAGCTTTTGCGACCGGGTGCTCCGCGAAAACTGCTTCGAGAGCCGCGTCCTTTTCAATACCGAACTTCTAGAGGACACCACGCGCCTGCAGGAACAGGTCGTCGAGGATTTTCTCCGCCTCAATCCGGCCGCCGACCGGGATACCGTCAAAGAGGTGCTCAAGCTTCATTGCCGCGCCCCGCTGGCCCCGTTCGCCCCGTCCCTGACCGAAGCCGCCGAAAATCTCGACGAGTCCGGCCGCCACGCGATTCAATGCCTGAAAGACTGTTACACCAATACCCGGCTCAAACTCGGCGATTTTCCGCAACGCCACCCCGAACCGCGCTGGCCCGACCATATGCATATCCTCGACGAAGTCCCCACCTCCCAGAAGGATTTCACCGCCGCGCTCCGCCAACTCCGCCGCGCCCGACAGGCGCGAACCGCCGTCGATTTCAGGGATTTTTACCGCAAGCGCATGACGGAACTCCGCAACACGCTGAATTTCCGTTCGTTCAACGACATTCTGCTTGATCTTCACGCCGCGCTGTACGGCGACGCCGGGGAACTGCTGGTCCGCACGATTCGTCATCAATACCGCGCGGCGCTGATCGACGAATGCCAGGACACCGACCAGCTCCAGTTCGATATTTTCCGCAAACTTTTCATCGAAAACCATGACATGCCCTGTTTCCTGATCGGCGATCCGAAACAGTCCATTTATGGTTTCCGCAACGCCGACATCTTCTCGTATCTGGCGATGCGCGACCGCGTGGACCGCACCTACCCGCTCGCCGTGAATTACCGTTCCTCTGCGGTCAATATCACCGCCGTCAACAGCGTTTTCGGCGACGCCGAAGCACCGTTCATCCTCGAAGGGCTCGACTATCAGGCGGTGGAGAGTTCCCCGGAAAGCAAGGGCAACAAACGTCCGCTGACCGGCGGCGAAGCCGTTTCCGGCATCGACTTTTACCACCTGGGCGTGCCGGACCGCGAACTCAAGCGCGGCACCCGACCGCCCGATGACTCGGAACTCTGCGACGCCGCCGTCGAAGCCGCCGCCGACGACATCGCCCGTCTCCTCTCCGCGTCGCCGGAGGAAATTTCATTCGACGGCGAACCGGTCCATCCCTCGGATATCGCAGTGCTGACCATGGCCCATTCGCAGGCACGCGCCATGCTCGACAAGCTCCGCGCGTACAACATCCCCGCCGTGGTCCAGAACAACGGCAACGTCCTGCTTTCCGCCGAGGGCGACGAACTGCTCCTGCTCCTTCAGGCCATGCTGGATATCCGCCAGCACAACCTGCTGAACGGCGCGCTCCTGACTTCCCTGTGCGGCGTCACCCCGCAACAGCTCGACCTGATACTGGACGACAGCGACACCTACGACGCGCACGTCCTGCGCTTCAAAACCTGTTTTGCCCTGTGGGAACGCCACGGCTTCTACCCGATGTTCCGCCATTTCCTCGACGAATACGACGTCCGGGCCCGGCTCCTTGCCCAGTCCGGCGGCGAACGCCGCCTGACCAATCTGCTTCAGCTCGGCGAAATCCTCAATGCCGTCCCAGTCACCGGCCCCGCCGCGTTGCTCGACTGGTTCAGCCGCCAGCGCGGCGACGAGGAAACCCGCGAATACGAAATGCGCCTTGAGCGTGATGACGAAGCCGTCAAGATCATGACCGTTTTCGCCTCCAAAGGATTGGAATTTCCGTTGGTGTTCTGTCCGTTTTTCTGGAGCAAAGGGGTTCGCGGACAGAGTCGCGCCACCTTCTGCCTTTATCATGAACCGGAAACCCGCCGCGCCGTTTTCGGCATGAAAGACGATCCAGAAGCCGCCGAAGCGGTCGAGCGCGAGGAAATGGCCGAGGCCATGCGCCTCTTTTACGTGGGGCTCACCCGCGCCCGCAACAAATGTTTCGTTTACTGGAACAATGCGATGGCCGTAAACCCGCTGTCCTATCTGTTCGGAAACAATGCTCCCCCGGCGGGAGCCCGGCCCGGTGTGCGCTTCCTCGCCTGTGCGCCCGTCGCCATGCCCCCCCCCCTGCCCGACCGGATCGCGGATGAAGAACTCGCGCCCCTGCCCCAGCCGCCCGCACCGCACCTGCTCCGCTGTACGTGGAGTTTGTCCAGCTTCAGTTCCCTGATCAGCGGGCGCCATTCGAATATCGTCCCTGCTGAAGACTGGGACCACGACGATGACGAAACCGGGGCCACCGCCGAGACCGCCCCCGAAGCCGACGGTTTTATCGCGTTCCCGCGCGGCGCCAATCCCGGCAGTTTTCTTCATCAGGTTCTCGAAGACATGGACTTCACGATGAGTTCGCCCCCGGAACTCGAACGGCTGATCCGACGCAACCTCAGGCTTTTCAATATCTCCAGCCGCAGTCAGAACGAAGACGAACTTACCCGCAACGTCACGGGCATGTTGAAACGCCTGATGAACGCCCCGATCCTGCCGCGTTCCGCATTCAAACTCACCGCCCTGCCGCCGGAAAAACGGCTGACCGAACTTGAATTCCATTTTGCCATGCGCCCCGGACACACACCCCTGCCGGAATTCGACGATTACCCGGAGCTGACCGAATTTCTGAACAGTCATACCGTTCCAAACGGCTTCATGAACGGCAAAATCGACCTGGCATTCGAGTATGGAAACCGTTTTTACGTACTTGACTGGAAAAGCAATTACCTCGGCCCGCACCCGGATCACTATCACCCCGACAAGCTGCGCCGGGCCATTGATCACCATCTCTACAATCTCCAGTACCTGATTTATACGGTGGCGCTGGACCGTTACCTGTCGCAACGGAAGCCAAACTATGATTATGACAAACATTTCGGCGGCGTCGTCTACGTGTTCCTGCGCGGCGTGGGGCACGGTGCGAACGGCGTATTTTTCGACCGTCCGGAGGCCGCTTTAATCCGGCAGCTTGGCTCATACCTGGCGGCGGCGGAAACGGAGGTGTTCTCATGACGCGCGATCTGGTCCATGAACTTTACCGCAATAAACTGATCGGGGGCATCGACCTCGCCCTGGCCGATTTCTGCGGCAAACTGGCGGACGAAAACGATTCGCCCGAACTGCGGCTGGCCGCCGCCCTCGCCTCCAGCAAAGTGTCGTCGCAAAACCATGCAAGTCTGAACCTGAATGAATGCGCCGGCATGACGGTCGGTGAATTTTTCACCTCCGAACTCCTGCCGGGACAGGACGTCCCGCGCGAAGAACTACTTCAAACCCGACTGCCCGCGCTTCCCGTCTGGCGCGAAGCCGTCGAACGGGCCGCGCTGGAAATGCTGGAGCTTTACCACGGCGAACGCCTCTATCTGCGCCGCTATGCCGAATACGAACGGCGCGTCGCCGCCATGCTGTTGTCCCGCGCCGCCATTCACGAGGAACACGATCACAGCACCGCCCTCGACCGTTACGGTCTGGAGGGCGAACAGCGTCGCGCCGCCGCCATGGCACTGAACGGCAATCTTTCGATCATTACCGGAGGACCCGGCACCGGCAAGACCACGACTTTCGCCCGAATCCTCGGCATCATGTTGGAAGAACGCCCGCTGCGGATACAGCTCGCCGCCCCCACCGGCAAAGCCGCCCAGCGCATGACGCAATCGGTGAACGCCGCCTGCGACCGTCTGCAAGGAATCAACCCGGCGCTGGCGGAAATTCCGCGCGAAGCCTCCACTATTCACAAACTGCTCGGCTATATCCATCATTCATCGCAGTTCCGGCACAATCGCGACAACCCGCTGGTCCTCGACGTACTGGTTATCGACGAATGTTCGATGATTCCGCTGGCCCTCCTCTGCAAACTCCTTGAGGCCGTGCCGGACGACGCCCGCGTCATCATGCTCGGCGACCGCAATCAGCTCGAACCGGTCGAGGTCGGCGCACCGTTCAACGACCTTTGCGTGGCCGCCAATCCGGTCCTGCGGCGGCGGATCGCCCAGTTGACGAAGTCATACCGTTTCGACCCCGAACGCGGCATCGGCAAGCTCAGTACCGCAATCCTGAACGGCGATTCCGACAAACTGCAAGCCATCCTCGACCAGCCGCCCCCGGAAGTCCGTTTCGCCAAGGTCGCTCCCCGTGACTGGATGGAAAAACTGGGCGAGGCCGCCAAATTTTTCCGTCAGTGCCGTTTCCTGCCGGATCTGACGGAGGCGTTCGCGCATTTCTCGCGTTTCCGCATCCTAACCGCATGCCGCCGCCGCGTCCTCGGCTGCGACACCGTCAACGATTTTATGGTGGAATTCAACGGCGACAAGGCGCCGTACAAGGGACTCCCGATCATGGTCACCGCCAACGATTACAACGAAATGCTCTTCAATGGCGACACCGGCATGATCTGGCAGGACGACCCGGACGCGCCCCTTTTCGCCGCTTTCCCCGAGCCCGGCGGCAAATTCCGTAAAGTCAATTTGAACCTGCTTCCGCCCTGGGAACCGGCCTACGCCACCACCGTCCACAAAGCCCAGGGCTCCGAAGCGGAAAACATTCTGCTGATGCTGCCCGGCGACAGCGCGCGCATCCTCAGCCGTGAACTCTTCTTCACCGGCGTGACCCGAGCTAAAAACAATGTGGAAATCTGGTACGACACGCCCGGCCTGCTGACCGGCCCCGCCTTGAAGTCGCAATCCCGCCGGGGCGGTCTGGCCGACCGTCTGGAAGAAATATAGGCAGAAGGGGAATTACTGTTCGAGAGTACGGAAATACGTGATGTTGGCGTATTTCATGCGGATGCTTTTCGGTTTATGGGTGACGGGG
The DNA here is from genome assembly GCA_937888615.1 of uncultured Lentisphaeria bacterium. Taxonomy (GTDB): domain Bacteria; phylum Verrucomicrobiota; class Lentisphaeria; order Victivallales; family Victivallaceae; genus UBA5239. The sequence goes on from CALABZ010000046.1 coordinate 31,472, forward strand.
TCGATAATTTCGAACGCCGCCACATCGTCCATAACATTCTTGATCTGTTCGACCTGCAGTTTGCGTCCATCCGCCAGCTTGATTATAAACGGTCCTTTGCGGCTGCCGTCGCTGTCCACCGCCAGATTTTCCAGGAGCAGGCGGTTGACCTCATTCGTGGGAGCCACGATCTCACGAGCCTTACGTTCCTGTTCCTCGGCCTCGGCCTGTTTGGAGGCTTCATATTGAGCGATCCAGTCGCGAAAAGCCAGTTCGGGCTCCCCTTTCTTCTTTCGCAATTTATTCTCGGTTTCGAACTGAAGCCGGAGAAAAGTCATTTTCACGCCGAGACGGATTTCCGTTTCCCGTTCTTCCTGTTTCTCTTTGGCGGCCTCCCGGCACGGCGCCAGCCGCATGCCGATCAAGGCCGGATAAACCCACGGCAGGAACAGGCCCCCCAAAAAATGGAGAAATATTTTATGATGCCGCATTTCCGCGATGGTGGCGGAAGCGCAAGCGCTCCCCAGCACCAGCACCAGTGCCAACGCCCAGAGTCCGAGATAAAACGGATCAATCTCAGTAAGGCCGTTGAGAAAAATCCCGGCCCAATCGAAAAAACCTTGTATCGCTCTTATCATAAATCACCTTCATTCATCGTTCATTCATTTTACTAAATATAGCATGAATTTTTCGTGATTGAAATACCAGCCCTAAGATTTTCCATAAAAAAACGGTTGAAGAAAACGATCCTTTAATTCAAGCGGCATCGTTTAAAATATCAAAAAATCAATCAATACTAATTGACAAAATAATATAATGCTTGTATATTAGAAGAAAGATAAACCAGAAAACCGATGAATTTCATGATTAAACACAAGCATCAACAGTTATATGACCTGCTCTGCGCGGAACTGCGCAAAGGGACATGGCCCTGCGGGGCCAAATTGCCGAACCTGAAAGAACTGGCCTGCCAGTACGACGTCAGCATAAATGTCGCCTCCAAAGCAGTCGAACTGCTAAAAGAAGCGAAACTGGTATCAGCCAAAGTGGGCGACGGCATTTATTCGGAAACCTCCGGGCAGGCCAGTATTGTCGAATTCCGGTATTCCGGCGAACGCCTGTACGGTCAATACCGCGACGCCAAGGAACTTTATGTACTAGTGGAGGATAATGCGGAATGGCAGTTGATTTACTGGGATGCCATCTTTGCCGAAATCACCAACGAAAACCCGGATATCGAACTGAAAGTCAGCTACAACAGACCCGGCGGCTTCAAGGACTGCAAGTTTGACCTCGGCCTGGGGTCCGTCGAATTTCTGGCCCAGTCGGGGTTCTCCCCGGAAGAATCCATGCCGGCCTCCGTCATGAATGATTTCTACGGGGAGATATATGACGGAATGCTGATGCGGCCCAGTGATTTCAACTGGCAGGGAGTCGAATGCTACCTGCCTTACGGATTCATCAATTACAGCCTGCTCTCCGCGAATAATTACCCGGAACCGGAGCAGGACGAAAATGTACTTGACTATATTGAACGCCTGTCGAAAAACCGCAAAGAGCCGCTCGGGTACGGCATTCATAATTGCCGGTCTCTGCTGACCAACTGCGGCTTGGAATTTTTTGACCATGACCATAAATTCAGCATCAGAAATCCCCGGCAAACGCTGGATGTATTCAAAAGAATCCGGGCATTGTACCATGCCGGACACCTGATCTGGCCGCACGGACGGGTTGCTGATTATGAACAGATTTATCTGATGAATTCAGATCAACCGATTCGGATCGTCGAATATGCGTCAAACCGGTGCAGCCAGTCCGAACGCCGCAAGTTCATGGAACGGGGTCTGAAACTGATGCGCTATCCCGCCGACCGCCATCCCGTATACATACCGGAGGTCGTTGCGATCAACCGCCACAGTTATTTCCCGGAAGAATGTCTTCGCATCGTCAATAAATTACTGGAGCCCGCTTCACAGAAACGAGCTAAGGAGCACTGTGTGTTCCAGCCGATCCGCCCGGAATTATTTAAAAACGAACCTTATCTATTGGAGGAATTCAAGTGCGCCAAACCGGCATTATTTATTCCCGACGCCAATATTCTGAAAACAATTTACTATTTTATCAACTGGGAGCTCTACTATTACCTGAACGGAAAAAGAAACGATAATGTCATAAACTTCATTGAACAAAAAATCAAATATTACCAACAAGCCAAGGAGAAGGAAAATGAATAAATCGCAAAAGAATCTTTTCACGCTTATCGAATTACTGGTTGTTATAGCAATTATATCTATACTTGCCGCGATGCTGCTGCCGGCCTTGAACAAGGCCCGAGACAAAGCAAAACAAATTGCTTGTATAAACAATTACAAACAAATATCATATGCCCTGCAGACTTACACGGCGGATTATAAATATTACCCTTGGCCATCAAACACGGCGGGAAGCGACTGGAAACAATGGTACTGGCAAGCTTATGTCTATCCGTATATTTACCCCACCCCCCTGGCAAGCTTGGCAGATTACGTAGGAAATGCATTTGACTGCCCGTCTCTTGAAAATGACCAAAACCTTCACTCCCAATCTTACAAGCGCTACGGAATGAATATATGGCTGGAAGGAAATACCAGCGGTAATTGGGCCAATCACTACAATATGTGCGCCACAGTCAATAATAATGCCAAAAGCTCCCAGCAGGCGGTGATTATGGATTCGTCGGCAACTTTTATTCTTGAACCTGACGTTTCGGCTACCGGCTACAGAGTTTATCGCCATTCCGATGGCATTAATGTGCTTTACGCCGATGGTCATGGAGGTAGACTGGATCAAGTACCGGCTTCAAAAGAAGATGTGTTCTGGTGCGGAAAATAACAGGACACCACAAAGCCAAGTGAAAACATTCCAAAAGAATAATGAAAATAAAGCTTATGCCAGAGGACAGAATAATGGAAAAATTAAGCAAGGAAATCACTGAATCAGAAAGAAAGCAGATTTTTTCAGAGAAAAACAGTTTTTATAGACTGTACTTCAGTAATTCAATAATCAGGGGTGTTTTATTAATCAGCTTAAGTTTTTCAGTTCATATTCTGACGGCAAGTCAAATCGATCAGAGCCCTTTCTGGACAGATAAAATAGAAGTTGATCCTGGAGGTATACTTATACTCCATCCTCGACTTCCTTACATTGAAGGATTGCGGGATGAAGAATACACATTAACGCTTGATCTCCCTTCCAATCTGAAAATCAGCCCCTTTCAAATATTGGGCATTGATAGTGACAGCAGGATTAATTCGGTAAGTGAGACTATCCTGGAATTCGAGAAAAACGGAAAAATGCGTCAAGAATTGTCCTATGTGCCGGATTTGTCCGCGGCAAAGGGCGGAAGTGCTCTGTTTTTTCGCTATCCCAGCAGAGAATATATACCATTTATCGAGTTTTCCGGAACTTTTGATTGGAAAACATTTCGCCGAAAAATTTCTGTCCATGATGAGTGCCTCGAGATAAGGCCATTACTTTGGAGCTATCCGCAATATTCAACGATAACAGGTACTTTGTCTTTAAAAAGCTTGTCGTTTGTGGAAAGCGACAGCGGCAATACGATTTTCAGTTTTCATCCATCCACCCCGCTTCTTGTAAAAAATGGAGAAGTACACTGGCTGTCCCAAAAGGGCATTAAATTATTATCGGGAAAGAATTATCTTATTGAATGTCAGGCTAAAGGAGAAGGCTTACAAAGTCAACACGCCTCCGTCAAGGATATTTTTGCGAAAAAAGTCCTTTATGCGCGAACATTTGTTTTCGAGGTCGATCCACATATATCTCTGCCGGGCAAACTCTTTTGGCAAATAAAGGGTAACGGCAAAATATATAAGCAAGGCGAAGTCACACTGGTAGCACCCCGAAAAAGGATTGCCCCAAAGCGGCTGGACTGTTCGGTATGGTTATGCGAAAGCAGTTTTGGAGCCGAATCTCTGCCCATTCAGCGTCTATATGTTGAAAAATTGCATTCCTGGGGTTTAAATACAGTTGAACCGCAAATGAATATGCCTGCTTATAAGACCCCCTTGACAAAAGAAATCCTGGTCATCCCATCCGCCCTGGAAGCTAAACGCCTGGGAATGCGCATAAGAGCGTATATGCATTTCTTATATGTGGATGGAAGTTTTGCAGACTATCTTGCGACCAACCCGCAATATGCAGCAATAGGACCGCAAGGCAATAAATTTTCACGTATTTGCCCCACTCATTATCTAAAAAAAGGGAATCCCTGGTTGAGTTATTATTTAGATGTAATAAAAAAAAGTACTAAAGAAAATAGTCTAGATGGGGTGTTTTATGATTTTGAAATCAACGCGGCTTCTTACATAAAATCACGTCCCCAGAAAAACGGCTCTCGAAGATGGGGCAACACCTGTATGTGTGAACGTTGCCGACAGGCATTTAAAAATTACGTAAAATTAGATCATATTCCCAGTGTGGAAGAATGCTGTGATGATAAGTTATACGAAAAATGGGTGGATTTCAGATGCCTACAGAATATTCAACTGTGGGAACTGACAAAAAGCGCTGTCAAATCCGTAAATCCGCATGCAACCCTGGGACTATACAGCGGCCCTCCTGGCAATTATTCCAGACAGGCGTATGGCGTCGATTGGGGCATGGTCGCCCCCCATCTGGATTTTGCCATGCAACGTTATCATTGTCCATTCTCCCTATTCCAGGCAACCCTTAAAAAAGAAGCGCCAGGAAAACGCCCCTCCCCAAAAATGCTTTTTCAGATCGGGGCATTTCCTTATCCCGATGAATATCTTTATGGCGTTAATGTGAATAAAATTTATACCGAATTACCAAATATTAAGAACAATATTATCAGGACCGTTGCCGTATACGGAAGTTATGGATGGTCATTTAACGGTATATGGGGAATAGATGACCAATTTACTCTTCCAGTAAAAGAAGCGAATGCAATTCTTGCTAAGTATGAGGAATTTTTCATAATAGGAAAAAAGGTTAATAATTCAATTTTACTGAAAAAAGGAGATGTGGAAATAACTACATGGCAAAAAGGCAACAGGAAAGTGACTTTTGTATTCAATAAGAAAGTACAGCCACAGGAAATCGTTCTGGTGCGTAAACTCAATCATCCTCACGAGGCCAGATTTAAAGTTAATGCTAATGATTGTTACGTATATGAGTGGCCCCAGGAAGGATCTGCCTGCAACCCATAAAGGTAGAATGCCGGATCAATGAGACTCCCATAGGGACGGGAGGATTAAATTCACTGCTCATTTGCCAAATACCCGCATCATTCAAAGCCTCCTCCCGAAATGTGCCTCTGAACGGCAGTGCGGAAAACGCAAAAGGCCGCGGAGACACATTGGAATTCCTCCTCGGAACGGCGAAAAAAGTCGGTCTCGTCACTGGCGCGCTGAAATTATCCGATTACGAACTTACCGACGCCTGCAGTGGCAAAAAAATCTAGTCTGATTTTTTTTGACGGAAAGCCAGAGTTAAAGAAAAAAGAGCGGCGCGAACCGCTCTTTTTTTTGATTCGACAGGCGAACGGAATCGAACGCCGTCGGATTTATTATTTCACTGCCGGAACTGCGGCTTTGGCGTCTTTGGCGGCCTTGACAGGACAAGCGTCTTTGGCGGCCTTGGCGGAGCAGGTGGGACAAGCGTCTTTACAGGCTTTGTCGCATTTAACGCTGCAATCGCCCTTGGCATCCTTGTCGCACTTGGAGAAGCAACTGCATCCGGAGGCGATGACCGCAACAAACAAAGCGGCAAACAGACTTACGATTAAATGTTTCATAATTCAACTCCTTTTGGTTGGTTACTGACCTTATAATAGCCCCGAAATTAGAAATGTCAAATCATTGCCTACTTGATCAGTCAATTTTTCTAAAAAAAACGCCGAAACATGCACCATCGTGCTGTAAATTAAGCCATTAATTGCGGATTTACGGTTGACAAAAAATACTCCGGTGATTAAGTTATTTCGAACTGCAATGCGAGATATCCGATGAAACATATCATTCTGATCCGTCACGGCGCCCTCGACGACGCTTTGAAAGGACGCTATATCGGTGCCACCGACGCTCCCCTCAGCGCCGAGGGCGTCGCACAGCTCGCCGCCGTCGGCCGGATTTTGGACGCCGCCTCGTGCGGCAATGTCCACGCCAGCCCCATGCTCCGGGTCCGCCAGAGCGTCGAGGCCGCCGGAGTTTCCCCGGATGCCGTTCACTGGGACGACCGGCTTCGCGAAACGTCCTTCGGTGAATGCGAAAAATGCACGTATGCCGAAATCATCGAACGCTTCCCCGCATTCGCAGAGGAATGGCGGCCGGACAATTTTGATTTCACCTTTCCCGGCGGCGAAAACGTCGGGGCGTTCCGCGCCCGCGTCCGTTCATTTCTCGATGAAATTCATGACCGGAAGCCCGGCGCCGTCACGATATTCACCCACGGCGGCGTGATCAACGCCCTTCTCGAATTCCTGCTGGATATCCCCTGTACGGAAATCTGGCGTTATGCTCCGCAGCGGGGTTCCGTTTCGGTGGTCCGGCTGTCCGAATCCGGCCACGCTTCGCTGCGTCTGCTCAATTACCTGCCGTCATCATTCGAACAAGGAGTCGCACTATGGCAACCATAACCCTGATCACCGGCGGCGTCCGCAGCGGCAAAAGCGGCCTCGCCGAAAAAACCGCCCGCGCCCTCCCCGGCCGCCGTGTTTACCTGGCCACCTGCCCGGTCATTGACTCCGAAACCGAGTTGCGCGTGGCCCGCCACCAGGAGCTCCGCGCCGCCGACAACTGGGACACCGTCGAAGAAGAACTCGACCTCGCGGGAGCGATCCGCCGCGCCGCCGCCTACGACGTGGTGTTGATCGAATGTCTGACGCTCTGGATCAACAACCTGATGTGGCAGGCCGAAAAACGCGACGGCCACCTGCTGGAATCCGACATCATTCACTATACCGCGGAACTGCTGGAGGCCTGTTCGACGCATCCGGGACACCTCATCATGGTCATCAACGAGGTCGGACTCGGCGTAATCCCGGAAAACGCCGCCGCCCGCAAATTCTGTGACTTCTCCGGCCGCTGCGCCCAGATGATGGCCGCCGCCGCCGACAACGTTATTTTCACCTCCTGCGGCCTGCCGCTTTTACTGAAAGGAAAACTCCCATGCGCCTGATCGATGAAACCCTCGCCCGAATCACGCCGCAGAGCGCCGAACATCGCGCCCTGGCCACCGGGCATATCCATAATCTGACCATGCCGCGACGCGCGTTGGGCCGCCTGCTCGACCTCGCCGAAGACCTCGCCGGAATGCGGCGGGAACTCGCACCGCCGGTTGCCCGCAAAAACATCGTGCTGATGGCCGGCGACCACGGCATCGTAGCCGAAGGCGTTTCCAACCAGCCGCAGGAAGTCACCGCCCAGATGGTCCGCAATTTCTCCGCCGGAGGCGGCGGCATCTGTGTCCTGGCCGCCAACGCCGGGGCCAAAGTCACGCTGGTGGACATCGGGGTCAAATGCAGCGATTTCAGCGACAATCCGCTGGTAGTCAAACGCAAGATCGCCCCCGGCACCGATAATTTCGCCCGGGGACCGGCCATGACCCGCGAACAGGCGCTCCTCAGTCTCGAAACCGGGATCGAAATCATCGACATGCTCGACGCCGAAACCGATGTCTTCGGTACCGGCGAAATGGGCATCGGCAACACCTCGCCAAGCTCGGCGATCGCGGCGGTCCTGACCGGCCGACCGCTGGAGGAACTGGTCGGGCGCGGCGCCGGCCTCCCCGTCGAAAAAATGAGTTTGAAACTCGACGCCATCCGGCGCGGGCTCGAACTCAACCATCCGGACCCGAACGATCCCATCGACATCCTCGCCAAAGTCGGCGGTTACGAGCTCGGCGGTATCGCCGGTCTGTGCCTCGGCGCCGCCGCCAGGCGTAAACCGATCATCATCGACGGCTTTATCTCCACCGCCGGAGCCGTGCTGGCCGCCCGGCTCGCCCCCGCCGCCGCAGATTATATGATCCTCGCCCACATGAGTCAGGAACAGGGACACCGCCACCTGATGGGCCTGCTCGGCAAAAAACCGCTGCTTGATCTCGACCTCCGTCTCGGCGAAGGCAGCGGCGCAGCGCTCGCCATGCACCTGCTTGATGCTTCGCACGCCATCATGACCCGCATGGCGACTTTCGACAGTGCCAACGTCACCAACGAGGGCTTGTAAAATGATCGCACGGATACTTGCATTTGCCGTCAACAATTTTCGGGCTTTTCTTGCGGCCATGACCAATTTGACGGTCATTCCCGCCCCCGGCTACCGGTTCCGCGAAATCGATCTCGAACGCAGCAAACCGTTCTTTCCGGTTGTGGGCCTGCTGATTGGCGCGATTCTCTACGCGGTCGGGCGTTACCTCCCGACGATGGGGCTGGTACTGCCGACCCTGCTGGTGATCCTGCCGGTACTGCTGACCCGTGGGTTTCACCTCGACGGGCTGGCGGATACGGCGGATGCGTTTATGAGCAGCCGCAGCCGAGAACGCATGTTGGAAATCATGCGCGACAGCCATATCGGCACGATGGGGGTTTTCGCCATGATGGCCGTGCTGGGAACCCAGTTCGTCACCCTGGCGGCACTCTCCAAATATTATCTGCCGCTGACGGTGATGTTCGGCGCGGTGTGCGGGCGCTCCGCCATCGTCATTTACATCTGCCTGTGCCGTTATGTCCGACCGGAAGGAAGCGGAGCTCTGGTCTTCAAGCGCCGTTCGTACCTGACGGCGCTGTGGGCGGGGGCGTTCATGCTCGGAACCGGTTACTGGCTGTTGGAACTGCCGGGCCTGGCGGCCGCCGGGATTACAGCCGTATTCGCCGTCGTCTGGAATCTCTACACCCGCCGCAAGATCGGCGGCGCTACCGGCGACACCATCGGCGCATGTGAAATTCTGTCTGAAACGCTCGCCATGCTGGCGTTTTTCATCATTCATTTTCTGCTCCGAACCGATTATTTTTAAAATTTTTCCGACATTGCAATTTTGTATTTTTGCCTTTTCGGTGTATATTAGGTTTTTGCGACAGCACATTTTGAACATATTTACACTACGGTGGCTCTATGAATGAAGAAAAATTTGCGACAATCATAATCGACGACAAGGAAATAAAGTTGCCGATCGTGGTCGGCACCGAGGGCGAGAAAGGGATTGATATCACCAATCTCCGCAAGAACACCGGTTATGTGACCATCGACCCCAGCTTTATGAACACCGCCGCGTGTTTCAGTAAAATTACTTTTATCGACGGCGAAAAAGGCATTCTGCGTTACCGCGGCATTCCGATCGAATACCTGGTGCAGAACACCCGCTTCGTCGAAACCGCGTACCTGCTGCTCCACGGCAATTTGCCGAACCAGAAGCAGAACGCCAAGTTCTCCCAGCTCCTGAACGAAAATTCGCTGATGCATGAGGATATGCGTCATTTCTTCGAAAACTTCCCACGGGAAGCGCATCCCATGCATATCCTGGCGACCATGATCAACGCCCTGTCCACGTTCTACCCGAATGTGGACTCCGCCTCCATGGACGAGGATATCGACCTCAGCGCAGCGCGGCTGATCTCCACCATCCGTACAATGGCGGCAGTAGCTTACAAGAAATCGATCGGCGAACCGGTGGTTTACCCCCGCAACGACCTGCCGTTCGTGGCAAACTTCCTGAACATGATGTTCTCCTCTCCGGTGCGCCCCTATGAGATCCGCCCGGAAGTGGTCAAGATCATGAATATGCTCTTTATCCTGCACGCCGACCATGAACAGAACTGTTCGACCACGGCGGTGCGGGTCATCGGCAGCGCCCAGGTGAACCTGTACGCCACGATTTCCGCCGGGATCAACGCCCTGTCCGGCCCGCTCCACGGCGGCGCCAACCAGGAAGTAATCAGCATGCTGCGCCAGATCGAAAAAGGCACCAGCATCAAACAGCTTATCGCCGACGTGAAAGACAAGAAAAACAACATCAAGCTGATGGGTTTCGGCCACCGAGTCTACAAGACTTATGACCCCCGCGCCTCGATCATCAAGGCCGAATGCCATAAGTTTCTCGAAAAGATGCAGATTGAAGACAGTCTGCTCAGTATCGCCATGGAACTCGAAAATGCCGTTCTGCATGATGATTATTTCGTCGAACGCAAGCTTTATCCGAACGTCGACTTCTACAGCGGCATCATTTACCGCGCCGTCGGCATTCCGGAAAACATGTTCACGGTGATGTTCGCGCTGGCGCGCCTCCCCGGCTGGATCGCTCATTGGAAGGAAATGACCGCCACTGACACCAAAATCAGCCGTCCACGTCAGATTTATACCGGCAAAACCGAAAAAGACGTGCCGCCGGAATACTACAACTTCTGATCGCCGGGAGCAAGATGGATACTCCGATATTACTGGTGGACGCCTATTCGCAGATATACCGCGCTTACTACGCGGTACGCGAGTTGACCGATGCGCAGGGGCGTCCCAGTAATGCGATTTTCGCATTCTCGCGCTTCCTGCTGAAACTCGACAAGGAACTCCCCACCGAAATGGGGGCGTTCGTCGCCGACAAGGAGAAATGCGCGTTCCGCCTGGAAATCGCCCCGGACTATAAGGCCAACCGTGCTCCGATGCCGGACGACCTGAAAGCCCAGACCCCGGTAATCTTCGAACTGATCGATGCTTTCGGCTGGAACAATATCGAATTGCCCACGTTCGAGGCCGACGACCTGATCGCCGCCATCGCCGCAGACGTCGGCGACCGTGAGTTCCGGGTCATCACCCCGGACAAGGATATGTCGCAGATTGTCGATGAACGCGTCAAACTGCTGGTGCCGGACCGCACCGGTTCGAGTTTCGAATGTCGCGGCCCCGCCGAAATCGTAAAGAAATTCGACGTCGCGCCGGAGCAAATTATCGATTATCTGGCGTTGATCGGCGACACTTCGGACAACGTGCCCGGTATTGCCGGTGTCGGCCCGAAAACCGCCGCCAATTTACTGAAGCAATTCGGTTCGATCACCGCCATGATGGAGCGGACCGCCGAAATCAAAAATGACAAGCTCCGTGAGAAAATCGCCGAAGCCGGCGAACTCCTGCAAAAAAATATCCGCCTGATCACCCTGAAAACCGACCTGCCGGAATTTCCATGGCGTCCATCGTCCGAACGGCTGAAACGCCGCGCTCCCGATTGGAAGCGCATCGTCGAAATCGCCACAGACTACAACCTCCGTTCCGTCGTCCGCGAGATCGAAGATACCCGTTCCGCCATCGTTCCACCGCCCCCGTTCAAAGACCAGATGGAGCTTTTTTAAGCTTCAAACCGAGGTCAATCCGCCGGGAACGAACTGCCGGAAATCAATTTCCAGGACGGGTCAGTTCACTGACATCGATGATATACACCTGCCGTGAACCTTCGTGGATCGAATCGATGCAGACCTGACGGTCGTCGCGCGACCAGTTCGGATGCAGGTCGCAACGGGTCGGAATCGGATACGACGGATCGGAGTAAAAACTGCCGATTTCGTAAGCCGTCCCGTCCGCCAGGCGGTACAGGAACAATTTACGGCAATGGTCTTCGCCCGGATAGCAGTCGGTCAGCATCCATTTGCCGTCGGAGGAATAGGAACAGTGCCCGTCGCCCGGGAACACGTCTTTAGCAATGGTCTGTGTCCGGTGCGAACGGTCCGTGTACAGGTAATATTGCCAACCCTCGGTGTAGCGGTTGGAGAAATTGATGATCTGGTTCGGGTTCACCCAGGTGTAGTGCGAACTCATTTCCTCGAGGTTCAGCGGCCAGATGTTCGAACCGTCGATATCAGCTGTAAACATATGGGTCACGTGCCACGGCGAACCGTCCGGCCGCCACAACCGCCAACGATGAAAGAACGCAATCCGTTTACTGTCCGGACTGAACAGCAGATGATTGAACCACCCCGGCGTATTTTCCATATCCGAACGGTAATAAAGGTCGGTGATCCGCGCCATGCTGACAATCAATTTCGCGGTGTTGTTCTTCAAATCGACCAGCCAGAGGCCGTCGTCATCCGGACAGGGTGAATGTTCGGTCGGATCATGGGCGCCCGGATAACCGTAGCCGGGGCGTTCGCGGTCCAGACGCGAAAAATTCAGGCTCAAGGCCCATTTGCCGTCCGGGCTCAAGCAGTAAACGGGACGGCAAAGCGTCCGGGTTTGACCACTTTTCACATCCAGGATGCGGGAGACGAAATGGTCACCCTCGCGGTCATTGTAGATAACTTCGGTCCCGGAATCATTCAGCCATTGGAGCATACAACCCTGCTGCCAGCACCAGGAATTGGTCCGGCCCAGCGAAATAAAACGGTTATTGTCCCGCAGGTCGATCATGCCAATTTCGGCAGTTTCGCCGGGGAGCGGCTGCCGGGCGGTGAAATCAATGGCCTGCGACAGCAGGTAGCGCCCCGATTTGTCCCACGGAAATTTGTCGAAATAACCGAAAAAATGATGACGAGGGCCGTTGGTGACCCGTTGGACGGGGAGATGCTTTTGAATGATCATGATTACTATACCTTAACAAGATTGACGAACAACTAATTTCTGATGGAGTTTCAGACGCTTCGCGGGACCGGTTTCGGTTTTGTCGAGGCGAGCTTTCAGTAGGTTCCAGACGGTTTCAGCGAAATAGCCGTTGTCGAAACCGATTGAGGTCAGCGGGGGATCGTAGTATTCGCCGTAGGAAATATTATCGACGCCCGCCACCGCGCAATCCTCCGGCACCCGGTAGCCGTGTTTTTTCAGCGCCGACATAATGCCGATGGCGCTGATATCGTTGAACCCGATGATGGCTTGGGGAGAAGTTTTAAATTCGTTCAGGTAGGCGTCAACCGAGGCGGCGGCACAGGCAAAACCGGAACCGGACAAAGGCCACACCCGAATACGGTCACCGAGCCCGTGTTCGATCATGGCCTGGCGGTAACCTTGCTCGCGGGCGGATCCTATGGACGGGGCGAAAAGCACGATGTCGCGACAACCGCGTTTGACGGCATGGACGGTCAATTGAAACGCGCTGTCGCGGAAATCGATTTCAATGCAGTCGGCGAGCTCGGTTCTCGGATAGCCGAAGACCACGACCGGAATGCCCCCCTGCCTGCACTCCTGCAGGATCGGCCCCATCGCCTGCTCTCCGATCAGCCCCCAGAGATAACCGATGACCAGGGCGTCGACCCGGCGCGCCAGCAGGTCTTCCACCGCTTCCACGTTTCTGCGCCAATCCGATTTCAATGAGATATTCAGGAGCCGGTAATCGTCGCCGGCCGCGCATCCGCGCAGGCGTTCACAAAATTCCATTCGCACGGGATTGTCCGGTTCCGTGACGGCAATGCCGATGGTGGAAGTTTTTTTCAGCACCAGGCTGCGGGCGTTGAGGTTCGGGCGGTAGCCGAGTGCGGCGGCGGCTTCCTTGACCCGTTCACGGGTCTGGAGTCCGATATCTTTCTTGTCTTTCAGTGCGCGCGAGGCGGTATTCACCGAAACGCCGACCAGTGCGGCAACGTCTTTCAAAGTTACGGCCATAAAAATTCGAAACCTTATGGGTTGTCTGTTTAATCGCTCTGATTTTAATATACATTATATTATCGTTAATGTCAATGACTCTAATTATTACTTTCAGGATAACTTAAACTGATATATTGATAAAATCTGCTTTTCACCGCATGATGGAACCCCTATTAACATTATCATTAATGTAATCCTACTTCGACTGAATCCGGGGTTATGAAACCAAGGATGATAGCAAGCATTATGACGAGCTTCCCATGCCGGCAGAACAAGGCGCAGAGCAGCAGGTTAGGCTGCCCTGAATGGATCGGTTCGATTTGCCTGGAGCATTGGTAATTTCGGGAGTAAAAAGCGGATATTCGGTCCGAATGGCTACAGACGACCGGCTGTATTATTTCCGAAAATAAATATAATTTTTTATTGAAACAGGGTATTGACATATCCTTTCTAGTAAGGTATAATATATAACAGAAGCAAAAAAGGAACGCATGGTACAAATGAGCAGTAAAGGAAAAAGTATCGAACTGGCACAGGATTTCCGGGAAAAGATTCGTTCCGGAGAATGGGGGCCGGGAACCAAACTTGAAGCAATCCAAAAGCTTGCGGCCAATTACAATACATCCGTTGCCACGATCAGCAAGGTCTTTGAAATACTGGAAAATGAAGAGTTGATCGAGCGGATTAATGGGCTTGGCGTTTACGTCAAAGATAAGGTCAAATATCGTTTTGCCGTTATCTTCGACTCCCGGGCCGAGCTTGGGGTTTTCGCCCATAAAGCTCATTTCATGAAGCACTTCATAGAGAAATGCCGCAATGACAATATAAGTTATACTGTTTTTGAAAATGTAGATACTCTATCCGATTGCATGAAGGTTCGGAAACAGTTGAAAATGAATGTATTTGATGTTGTCATCATCGCCAGCAGGGCCCTGGCGGAACACAGCGGAAAATATTTGAAAGACATTCCGGCACTGGTAATCGGACTGTATCCCTACAAATGGCTGAAATGTACGATTAGTTTTACAAGCGACTGGATTTCCAAGGCCGCGCAAAAGCTCCGGGAATATGGCTGTACCAGGATCGCCCTGAGCTTTTGCGCGGCCTTGAAAATCC